>JAHIVG010000103.1 GCA_018816705.1 Nanobdellota archaeon | reverse complement strand
TGTCTTATAGTCCATGAAGCCAACGGATTACCAGTTAGAATAAAAACTTTCGCATTCTAAAGTACAGGCCCTCTTTTCTTCCGGTTCTTCCTGAGATTTCATCGGCTTTTAGATTGGTTCGCTTATTACTTAGAAGGCGAATAGGTTAGAGGGGTGTAGGATACTGCCTTACACATATTCTAATAACAATTTTGGGGGGTTATTTGGTTTTCTTGCTGTTTGAGTCTAGTATATCCATGGAACTAGGGAGGTTCAGCTGTATTTGGTCCCAGGTTTAGAATTCAGAAAAAGCACATGAAAAGCCGAAGAACAAATTATTAAAAAAAGGGATGATCTGCAGTAATTTTTTTATGTTTTGTATGATATGTTTCTATGGCTTCAGAAAGCTTGTTTAATGATGAATGATCGAATTCTCCTTTTGCGACTAATCCGTTTAGATGCCCGATTTTAACATCTCTGTCTAGAATCGCCTGCACTCCCCAAATGAAATATAATTCGGGATTGGATCCCCAGGGAGGATTTGGAACGGTTTCTTCAATATATTTAGCGATTTGGTTTACTCTTGCAGTCCAGTCAAGATTATCAGTTAATAGGGTGTCCCTAACACGGTTAACAAGAGGCTGTGCATGTTCATCTTTAAAAATTTTCATCTGAGGATCGTCAGCAGGTTTATAATCTGCAGGTTCTAGAAGCTGAATATAACCAATAAGACTTGGTGTGTCTTCATCAGGGTGAGTTGGCAACTGTTCTTTGCATCTCTTTGCATAATCGCGTAGAATTGAAGCAGCCTCTTCAACAGCGGAATCGGGCGTGTGGGCCAAAAAGTAATGTTGTTCTTCAATAAGAAACGAAGCAAGGTTTTGTATATAGGCCAAAGTATCTTCATTATCTGTGGGTGTGTAGCTCTTAACACGTTTTGTGACCTCAGCAATTCGGGCAGCAACTTCACCAATTCCTCCCCGACCCAAAATTAGCCTGTTGAGTTGATAAGATTCTAACTCAGGTGTTCTGAATTTTTCAAAAACTGAAGAAAGAAAGCTAATTGGTCCGTCATAACTATCACGCAATCTCCCTGCTCTTTCCCGGTTAAGTTCGGCTTCAAGTTTTGAAGCAGATGACCCTTCTTCCATGGTTTTGATGAAATGAAGCTCACTATTTAAATCTTTCGGTTTTTTGACCACTCAGTAGTGGTTATTTGACTTAGTTAGGGAAATAGACCCTCCTGCCGTGCCGGGTTACCATAGATTTTGTATGGACAATTGTTATCCTTTAGCCCTACCTTCAGATAAGGTTCCCCTTAGACGTATTTTGCGAACTATCGCCTTGTCGTACAGATGTAAACAATTATCAAGAAGTCCGCAATTGTCGTGAGATTGATTGCCGCCAGGATATTGAATACACTCATTCCACCAGCGTCTTCACTAGCAGTGAATCCACTGGTTACATTCGTAAGTCAAGAACCACACCCATTGGTATGGTCACTTACATACACACCACCAGTCTATGACCAGTGGTTCTTGACAGCCTCCGGTGGGATTCGCACCCACGACCTTGGGATTACAAGTCCCACGCAATAGCTACTATGCTACGGAGGCGAGCGAAGCGAGCATCCGTAGTTACGAAGAAATCATTTTTATGATTTCTGAGTGTACTACGGAGGCACGCGGTCGAGTATTTAAAGGCGGTTTATATATTTTTCCCAGAACTCAGTGCGTTATATGCCCCTTCTCGGGCCACCATGACCTAGGTACTTTCCTCGGTTGCCTCGTCTGCAGGAATTCCATGACGTCCTTCCTCAGCTCGTAGGCGATGTTGTGCAACTCGTGTTTGTGCTTCTCCAGGTCTTTCCAGATAAACCGCTTCCAGAAGGTCTCGAGCAGGTGCTTCAGTAGCCAGTGATTCCTCCACTTACCCTGATAATCGACCTCGAGCACTGCCTGGACGATGAACCAAAATTCTCCCGACTGCAGCCTTATCTTCCTGCCGTCCTGGACGACGTCTTGGTCCTTGGCCCCTAGCCAGTGCATGTTTATGTTGAGGGCATACCTGTAGAAAGGGTTCTCTTCGGGCACGTATTTGTTGCGCCACCAGCACCAGATCTCCTTGTTGCCATCCTGCTGTCTGGACTCGTAGTACATGGTCTCAGGGAAGTTAGGGTCTGCAGCATCCGGTGCGAACTCATGCTCCAGCATCCATTCGTGGATCATGACGTAGAAGCTCTTGCTGTGGAACGGGAACTGCTGGCTCTTCACCTCGTAGTTAGTCACATGCAGACCCAGCGGTTCGGCTTTGGCCATATCGCATCATTTGGGAGAAGCTTATTTAAAGGTTACTCTTTGATGTTCTTGAAGGTCTCTGGCAGGTCGATCATGTACTTGCCTTCCTCCAGCTTGTAGATCAGCGGTTGTTTACTGAAGAGGTTCACGAGGTCTATCTGGTAGCTGCCAGGCTTCATTATCCTTATGCTCTCGAAATCCAGCACTATGGGCTCGTCGCTGTTTATGTCCGCGCCCACGAGCTCAAAGGCATCCTTTTCGATCTCCTTCTTCTGGCTGTCAGAGAGCTTTACAGTCTCCTTCTTGAGCTTGTCAAGAGAATCCTTCTTGACGTAGAAGAACAGCCTGCCGCCGCACGTGCACCCTTTCAGGATCTCCTCAGCACCATCTGTGTAGAACTTGTTGCATCTCACGCATTGGTGGGGCATTATCTTTTCCTCTTGTCCTTCATCAGGAGCTGTATCTTGTGTGGGTCTTTCCTTATCTCCTTGACTATCGTCGCGGGGCCTATGATGGTGAAGCCTTCCCTGTCGCCCATCAGCAGGCTCAGCAGCTGCTGCTTGACCTTCTCATGCCATGCGCCGTCCATGTTGCCGGGCGCGATCACGGAGAGCTCTATCCCCTTGAACTTGTCGTCTATCTGCTCCATGGTCTTCTGTATCAGGTCTGCTTCTTCCTGCTTTGTCAGCCTGCCCTGGAGAAGCACTATCTTGTTCTGCTTCGCTGCGTCGAGGAGCTTCTTTGTCCTCCTGCCGGAGCTCAGCCCCTGAATCTCTGCATAAGGTATGAATTGTAGGGTTAACATGGTACACCTCTTTTTTAGGAAGCTATCTTGAAAAGCGCCTCATAAAACTCCTCCATGCTGTTTCCGTATTTTGCGGATATGCCTACCAGATTGTACTGCGGGAATGCAGATTGGACCCTCTTGAGCTTAGCCCTCTTCAGGTCCACCTTGTTGCCCACCAGCAGCACAGGGATGTCCCTCGCCTGGAGGTTCCCGATTATCGTGATGTTGACCTGGGAATACGGGTCTGCTGTGGCGTCTAACACCACGATGACGAGGTCCATGTCGTCAAGCCATCTTATGGCATCGATGACACCCTTGGTAGCCTCCTTCGCCCTGATCTTGGCCTCCTTCTCCTTCATGCCGCTCTTGAGGAAGTCCTCATAGTCTATCTTTGTGGCTATTCCCGGCGTATCCACGAGGTTGAAGGAAAGCTCCTTGCCGCCTGACTTGATGACTATCTGCTCCTTTATCTGTATCTCACGCGTCTCGTGAGGTATGTTCGAGACCTTGCCCATCTCTTCCCCGAGCCAGTCCTTGCAGATCCTGTTGGCCAGCGTTGTCTTGCCCCCGTTTGGGGGTCCGTATAGCCCCAGCTTGATGTGCTTCTTCTTCTTGAAGAGCCCGTTGAAGAACTTGTTTATGAACCGTCTTATTATGCCGATCATGGTAACTACAAAACAGTAGGTCTTAATAAAACTTTTGGGATTTTTGGCTCTGATGAAAATCTTTTAGGCTCAGCCGATGAAGAGGCCAATTGACTGCTGTTAGTTCGCCAGAGGCGAGGCAGCAACAATGGCCGGATGGAGCTGACTGGGTTGTTAAATCTCTGATTTAACAGCCGAGCGAGCGGAACGAGTGACTGCGCGTAGACGAAGTTTACGGTTCCAGTCAGCGGAATAGGACAAAGCCTGGCTGCTCAGAAATCGTAGATTTCTGGCACACAGAAATTGCCCAGGCAATCTCTCGCGTTTGGCCGTCCGTGCCATTATTGTTGCTGCCGAGTGGAATATCATTTACACCTAACAGGGCCCGCGGCTAATAATTTAATTGACTTTACAAAACAAAAACTTTATGAATGACCTGTTGCAATGCTGTCATAGATGAACCTCGATGACTTGGCTGCGCTGATGGGCAAGGACCGCACAGAGATCGAAGAGCTTCTGAAGAAGGAGGACGTCATCGACCTCACGCTGACAGAGCGCGCCGAACGCAGGAGAGGCTTTTAGCTTAACACATTCTTGCTATCTTGGGCTTTTTCCTGAATCTCGTTTCACCTGCCCTGATTGCGGACAAATTCTTTTTTTTCCTGCCTCGCGTTGGTAGGGCGGGAAAAAAGAGTAAACGACAGCCGGCGCGACCGATTCATACGATTTAGGACAGAGCCATTATCTAGGAAACCTTTATATAATCTCGAGTAATAGTCATCCTGCATGGAGGGGGTTGTGCGAGAGGACATCTTGGACGTATTAGGAAGGTTTCTCCAGCTCCCGAAGCTTGATGTCTCTGATATAAAGGCGCTGAGCAACCGCACCCTGCACAATGCCTCGATATTCCAGGACGGGGACTCACTATCGGTCGCGATACTCTTCTACGCCCTGTCGAAGATACTGGACAGGGAGGGGAAGCTGGCAGACGGTGTCAGGGTAGAGATACAGAGTGCCAAGACCAGGCTTCAGCACGGCGACGAGGACGGTTACAGGGAGACCATCCAGAAGGTTTTCGAGCATGTGAGGAAGGCAGACCACCGTCTTCGACTGTACATCATCCATGTCATCAACCAGGCTGAGATAAAGAAAGGCACAAAGCTATATGAGCACGGCCTTTCCTTGGCCAAGGCTGCGTCGCTCATGGGGGTATCGCAGTGGGAGCTGATGTCCTTCGTCGGTAAGGTGCATGATGATCCTGAAGGGAAGGGCCGTACCTCATTTAAGGACAGGATGGGCTTTGCGCGGAGGGTGTTCGGCCTATGAAATCATTGGTGTTCGACAGCGGGCCGGTAATCACCTTGGCGGTGAACAACCTGTTGTGGTTGCTGCCTGAGCTGAAGAAGCAGTTCAATGGCTCCTTCATCATCACCCGTTCTGTTAAGCAGGAGCTGGTCGACAGGCCGCTGAAGATCAGGCGATTCGAGTTCGAGGCCTTGCAGGTGCTCAAGGAGATAAATTCAGGCACATTGGAGATGACTCAGCAAGGTGAATTGGAAGACAAGACCTCGAGACTGCTCGAGCTGTCCAACAGGATTTTCTCTGCAAAGGGACACCCTCTGAATATACTGCATGGCGCTGAGATGGAGAGCATCGCGGCAGCCCTCACATACGGGTCCGAAGCCGTGGTCATCGATGAGCGGACTGCAAGGCTCATCTTGGAGGACCCGAACGGCCTGCATCATATCCTGCAGAGCAAGCTCCACACAAAGGTCAGGATTGACAAGGATGCGTTGAGGGAGTTCGAGGAGTCTGTCCGCGGCCTGAAGGTGTTCCGCTCCCTGGAGCTGGTGAGCATCGCATATGAGATGGGCCTGCTGGACATATACATCGCTGAGGAGCTTCCGGATAAGACATTGCTGGAAGCCCTTGTGTGGGCGCTCCGCCTGAACGGGTGTTCCATCCCTCAGCAGGACATACAGGACGTCAAGAGGCTCGTGGGGGTGAGAAGATGAATCCTGAGAAGGAGATCATGAACTGGTGGCTCAACAAGAAGGGATTCTTCGTCATGAACAGCGTCAAGGTTTCAGGGAACAAGGAGGTCGACATATTCGCCATAAGGCTTGCCGACGGCAGGCTGGTCGAGGCTATCCACATAGAGACCGCCGTATCTGTAACTCAGACGGATTCATTCTCGTCGAAGGATTATGAGGCCAAGTTCAAGGATAAGGCTGTCACGACCAAGGTGACCGAGCTGATAGAGCAGTTCGTGGGTAAGTCCGAGCCATACAAGCGTATGCTGATCCTGGGCCTGACCAGGAAGAAGCCGGAGCTGGAAGGCATCGAGATAAATTATTTCGAGGACATCCTCGCGGACGTGATCCACAAGCTGGACAAGCAGTTCTACAGGAGCAGCGTCGTGCGTTCTTTGCAGTTGATCAAGTATGTCCTGCTGTCGAATCCGAAGCTGCTCGCCACGTTGATCAGGCACAGCGGCAGCCAGAAGATCCTCAAGCAGAAGACCCGTGAGAGCTTTGTCAAGGAGCTGTTCAGCCAGTCCAAGGTGAAGAGAATACTGGGCAAGGAGGCTTTCGAGGGCCTGTTGATATCCCTGCTCAAGGAATCTACCTTGACCAAGCCGGAGCATCTCGTTGATGCCCTCGTGACAGAAGTGCTCACTCCGAGGACTAGGAAGAGATTCATCAAGCTCCTTCTGGAGCACAAGGACACCAAGCCCATCGCCAAGGAGATATTGAAGCCCAAGGGCATAAGGTCATTGAAGTATTTCCTCAAGAACTAGCGCTTACTTTTTTTTCTTGGCTTTACGCTTCTTGCCTTCTTCTTTACAGCTTCCTTCTTTGTCTTCTTCTTAGCTTTTGGTCTCCTTACAAGTTTAGAGAGCTCCACGACCTCCTTATGAAATTCTGCATGGAGCTGCTTTATCTCTGATATGGGAATCTCTTTCCTCATCTCTTCCTCCATCCGCTTGGCCTCTTTCAGCGCCCTCTTTTTCCTGAACCTGTAAAGCATACCCTTATAATCGAAAACGGCCTTTAAATAGTTTTCTAATGGCAGGCGTCAACTGACCCTAAAACTTTATAAGACAAATATTTCTAACTCTGGTATCATGGCCACACCAACTATCGATATCAGGGGAGGGATCAGGCTAATCGGTACAGCAGCTTACATCAAGCCCCGCAAGACCCTCGTCTTCAGCGATTTTCACATTGGTTATGAGCAGGCGCTGCTGTCAAAGGGCATACTCATCCCGAAGACGCATTTCTCGCAGCTGCTCTCGGATGCCAAACAGATATTGCAGGCCACAAAGCCCGAGATGGTGATCGTGACAGGTGATGTCAAGCATGACTTCGGTGGAATCTCTGAGCAGGAGTGGAGGGAGGCATCGAGGCTGATAAACCTTCTCAAGCAGGGCCGGGAGCTGGTCCTGATACAGGGGAACCATGACAACATACTGAAGCCGATAGCTGACAAGAAAGACCTTGCCCTGCATGACTCATACCATCTGGGAGACTTCCTTTTCCTCCACGGAGATAAGCAGATGAGGGTTCCCAAGGAGGTCAAGACGGTCATCATGGGCCACGAGCATCCCGCCCTTGACCTGAAGTCGCCCGTCAGGACGGAGAGGTATAAGTGCTTCATCAGCGCAAGGTGGCGCAGCAGGCAACTGATAGTCCTCCCATCCAGCAACCCCCTCTTCGAGGGCACGGATGTCAGGCAGGGCTGCCTCGGCCCTATCCTGCCGAAGGCCGCCATCAGGGAATACTTTGTGCTCGGAGACAGGTTCTACCGCTTTCCAGCCTCGGCAATAGATAACTTTATATTCTAAGGCGTCCAATACAGCAAGGGGATTGACATGTTAAAGAAGATAAAGGAAGCCATAAAGACAGGCATCTCATTGTTGGTGAACCCTGACAAGGGATTTTCCCAGCTTCACAGGCGACCGTTGGAGAGCATAGTCGCCGATTACCTAAGGCTGCTCTTGGTAGTGGGATTGGCGGCAGGTCTCTTCAACATGGCATACTCCTTCCTGAAGGCGCTCTACCTAGACACATTCCTCCTAGTGAACGTCGACTACCTGAAGATGCTCAACTATTCTCTCAGCAGGTCCACTTCGTACATATTCTTTTATGTCTTCGCCGGAACTTTCCTTCTCTTCATCTTGAGCATCATCCTTCGTCTGTTCGTGAGGCAGCTCAGGTACACAGACCTGTTGAAGGTGATGCTTTACGCCTTGTTCCCATACCTCTTGTTCAGCTGGCTGACCTTCACCACCCCCGCATTGTTCATCTGGAGCCTTTTCCTTTTCATCGTCGGATTGGTTCACTACAAGAAGACCGGTGTCAGGAAGGACTCCATCCAGCAGCGTGATTAGAATGAAGAAGAGAAGAAGAACAGGGATGATCATCGTCATAGTGCTGGTCTCTTTCCTGCTATACATGAGCGGCGTGATGTCTGGGCTTTATGCCAACAGGATAATCAAGAAGGAGACCCAGCAGGACATCGACTTCCTCAAGGGCTATGTGGACATCCTGGAGTCCAACCTCGAGAGCATGCAGCTCGAGCAGGTCTTCATAGAGACACTGGACAGGGAGGAGCGGTGCGCCTTCTCTGCAATAGCCATGGGCGAGCTGATGCAGGAGCTCGGGATATTCTGGGATAGGCTGCCTTTCCGCATAGAGGAATTCGAGCGCGGCAGGGAGCTGACGCCTGACTACATGGAACTCAAGCAGCAGTACACACAGCTCTCCATCAGGGCATGGATAACAGCCAAGAACATCTACGACCAGTGCAGCCCTGAGTTCGTGCCTGTCCTCTATTTCTACTCATCCGACTGTGAAAGGTGCGTAGCCCAGGGGAGGGAGCTCGACAGGCTGAAGGTCCTTGAGCAGGGGGTCGTCGTGTTCACCATCGACTTCAACGAGGATGAGCGCATACTCGGGATCTTCAAGCAGTACTACAACCTCACAGGGGCCCCTGCAGTGATAATGCCTTACAAGACATATCAGGGTCGCCTTTTCGAAGCAGAGGAGCTGGCGCGATGAATCCCAAGACCACGATAGCCTTGATCACTACATGCCTGATCCTCTATCTGGCGGTGTTCCTGGTCGTCTCGTATTCCCGGGAGTTCGAACGCAAGCCCATCCTGAGCACCAAGATGGATGAGGCAGACTTTTCAGGCCTCTATGACCTCTATCTTTCCTCAAGGCCGGACATAGCCGGCAGGCCTTGGTATGGCGACAAGGATGCCCAGGTCACGGTGATAGCTTACCTGGATCCTACGTCAGGGTCCTCAAGGAGTTTCATGCAGGAGATGTTCCCGCTGTTGGACGAGGAGTTCATCCAGTCTGGTGTGGTCAGGTTTTACCAGAAGAGCCACGTGTCCAGGCAGGATCTGCTGGCTGAAAATGATAACCTTAAATATGCGAACTCCCTATCGTGCGTCGCAAGGGTCAGAAAAGAGGTCTATTATGGCTTCTTGCTTGACCTTTTCAGGACTGATGATCCAGGGCAGCTGGACAGCCTCTTGGATGCACATGGCATATCCGAGGAGACCTTCGGCAGGTGCCTCCAGAAGGGCAACTTCCCCGAGGTGCTGCAGGACGTGTCAGAGGTGGAGAGCTTCGGCATGGTCGGCGTGGAGCCCAGGTTTTATGTGGGCATCCATGGAAGGGGCAACACGGTGCTCGACGGTGCATCGTACAGCCGGCTGCGAAGGGAGATCCTGACAAAAAAGTTGGAGATAGGTGTATGACCCCACAGGAGATCGCGCTGTTCGTGTATAACCTCACGCTGTTCCCTATTATACTGTTCTCTGTCATGTTCCTCACCCTGTCGCTCATAAATCTCTTCATTGACAAGAAGGAGCCCGCGCCGAGACCCACCACGACCCGTTTCCCTTTCGTCTCGATACAGATTCCCACCTTCAACGACCCCATTGCACTCAGGTGCGTGAGGCGATGCATGCAGATGGACTATCCGAAGGACCGCTACGAGATTATAATTGTCGACGACAGCACGAGCAGGGAGACCCAAGAGAGGCTGAATGCGTTGGCTGACGGCAAGTTTGTCAAGTTCGTCCACAGGGAGAACAGGGATGGCTTCAAGCCCGGAGCGTTGAAGAAAGCCATGAAGCAAACCCTGGGTGAGATAATCGCCATATTCGACGCTGATTGGATACCCCACAAGGATTATCTGAAGGAGGTGGTGGGGCCGTTCTCAGACCCGAAGGTCGCTGTTGTTCAGACCCGGCAGGGCTTCTACAACCATAAGACCAATCTGATAACGAGATTCGCAGCCTATGTTCTGATGTCCTACCATTCTATCATGATGCCGATCAACAACAGGATAAACTGCGTGTTCTTCTGCGGCACGGGCGGCGCCTTCAGAAGATCCATCTTCGACGAGGTCGGCGGATGGAACCTGGACAGCATCACAGAGGACTCTGACCTCACCGTAAGGATGCTTGTCAAGGGCTATAAGACTGTCTACCTCGAGCTGGAGCACATGAGCGAGGTGCCTGACACATTCGAATCATTCATCAAGCAACAGATGCGCTGGTGCTACGGCAACGCGCGTGTCTTCTTCGACAACGCTTCCTCGATACTGTTCAAATCAGGCCTCACCATATGGCAGCGTCTCATGATAACCTTCATCACCGTCGGCAATGTCATCGCGCCGTTGGTGCTGCTGATGACCTTCTTCGGCCTGCTCGGCTGGTTCTTGGGCGATCCGAGCCTGTTCATGATAAACGACCTGTTCAGCGTATCCGTCAGGTTCCTGGTGACAGGCGGTTTCATCTTCATGGGTTTCATCACGCTGTACAAGAGGGGTCGCATCAGGGAGCTGCCCCATTACATCCTGGCGGCATTCTCCATGGGTCTGCTATTGGCGATATGGAACACCTTTGCCTTCACCCGGGCGATATTCAACAAGAAGCTGCACTGGTACTGCACGCCCAAGGCAGCCAACACGCAGATATTGAAAAATGCTTCTTGAGCACATCTCTTCGATGATCACAGTGATATTTCTCTTGGTAGTGCTCTCCTATTACATCCTGTTCTTCATAAGGCTGCGCAAGCCCCCTGTCGAGAAGAGGTTCGAGAGCATCACAGTCATAATCCCCGCGCACAACGAGGAGAGGTTCATCTCCAAGACCCTTGACCACGTCCTGGCAGCCCAGTTCAAGGGGAAGAAGCAGGTCATAGTGGTGGACGACGGCAGCACCGACAGCACGTCGAAGATTGTGCAGCCTTACATGAAGAGGGGTGTCATGCTGATTACTCAGGAGCACAGCGGCAAGGCAGCATCCCTCAACAATGCCCTGAAGCTGGCAAAGGGGCAGCTGATCGCCGTGGTCGACGGAGACAGCTACATACATAAGGACTCGATCAAGGAGATGGCCAAAGAGGTGTCGAGAAAAGGGGTCATAGGCTCGTCATGCGTGGTGAAGGTCAGGAACCGCAAGAGCCATATCTGCATGTGGTACCACCTCGAACAGCTGTATAACTCGATCATACGCCTGCTTTTCTCAAAAGTGAACGCGAACATCGTCACACCAGGCCCGCTTAGCGTCTATAGGAAAACGGAATTGCTGGAGGCAGGAGGCTTCAGCACAGAGGGCTTCTCAGAGGACATCGACGTGACGATCAGGCTGATAAGGAAGGGCTACCGCATCGGCTTCGCCGAGAAGGCGATAACCGAGACCAATATGCCTCACGATCCCAAGGGCATCTGGAGGCAGCGCACGAGGTTCGCGCGCGGCATGATAAACATATTCAAGCGCCATCTGGGGATGACGAGGAAGTTCATCGACGTCTACACCCTTCCCCTTTTCGTGTTCGCATACATCCAGGCAGTCATCATGGGTGCCTTCACGGTCTACCAGGTCGTCTCGGGCTATTTTACATATTATGCATCTCAGGGGGTCTATTTCAGCTTCGCGGTGGTGAAGTTCCTGCTGGGCTGGTTCTCCATGGTGGGCGTCGTCAGTTGGGTGGGGCAGATATTGGCTGGCCAGGTCCCGCTCACATTCGTCTCGGCAGCCGGCCTTGTGGCAGCTCTGCTCTCATACCCTATGTACATCTATGCCATCTTCCGGCTCGACAGGCGTATAGACCTCTACCACATAATACCTTTCTTCTTCCTCCCGCTCTTCTGGCTGTTCATCATGATGATTTACATCATCTCCCTGCCGGAGGTCTTCCGCCAGCACCAGCGCAACATCTGGAAGAAGAATGAGTGAGGGGCAGGCAGTATGCGTGCTCCTATATTGTTGCGGCGAAGGAAAGAACTGCTGCTATTGATTGCAGTATCCTTGATCTGCTTTTCTATGATGGAAGCGGTATTGAGGCTGGCCGTGCCGAGAGAGCCCATCCACAGATATGGGTGGTATCCGCCCATAAACCAGACTGTGACTATCTCGAGGCAGGACACCGATGGCCATTTCCGCTCGGTTAATGTTACGTATTCCTACCACGGTTTCAAGCGCTGGGGGGACCCGGACACAAATAAAACAAAAGTGTTCATCATGGGGGACTCTTTCACAGAGATGTCATTTGTCAACAACGGCGAGGAGTACTATGCCTATCTTGAGGACGCCTTCGATGTCGAGCTTTTCGTTTTCGGCGCAGGAGGCTATGGCACATTGCAGGAATACATGGTCTACAAGGACTACCTGGACATCATCGACCCAGACGTGATTATCTGGCAGTTCTATTTCAACGATTTCATCAACAACGTGTTTGAGTTCGACAGGAGGGAGTACCCCCTCAACAGCCTCTCTTTCAGGCCTTTCCTCGAAGGCCAGTCCATCGTCTACCGCTTTCCTGCCCCCTTGGGCTGGCTGAGAAGCCGCTCGAGGACCATGGATATCGCATTAGGCCTGCATGACAGGGTTAGGCGGTCGATCGCGGCTAGGGACGATGTTTTTTATCATAAAGTGTATGGGAAAAATTTCTGGGACAAGGACTTTACAGAGGCAGAGATCTTTGACAACCAATTCGACGAGGCCTTCCAGACCACGTACAGGATATTGGCGGCCGCAAAAAGGCAAGCGGAAGATAGGCCGTTCTACATGTTCGGCGTGGACGAGAAACTCACACAGCATGAGGAAAGGCTCTGTGGGCTGACGAACATAACTTTTATCGGAAGGGTCGATGACATTCTGAAGCTCAGGGAGGCAGAGGGAGTCCAGGTCCAGATTACCGGTGACAGGCATTGGAACAGGGAGGGGAACAGGGTTGTAGGTGAGTTCCTGGTCAGCTATTTCAGGGAAGGTAAGGTGTTCAGTTGAGTGTTCACTTGACCCTTCACTCATTGTGACTATAAAAACCATTCAGAAATCTTTATAAACCATGCGCGTTTCCTTTCATTCATTCTCAAATAGAAGGTGATAGCCATGAAGACATTCGTTACATCGGAAAGCGTTACAGAAGGGCACCCGGACAAGATATGCGACATAATCTCAGACTCGATTCTCGACAACCTGATCTCCCAGGACCCTGATTCCAGGGTGGCTGTGGAGTGCCTTACAACGACAGGGCTCGTCATATGCGCGGGCGAAGTGACCACAAAGGGCTTCGTCTCTGTACAGGAAATCGTACGGGCGACATTGAAAGACATCGGCTACACAGACCCTTCCTTCGGCATCGACTGCGAAGATGCGGGCGTCCTTGTCTCCATACACAAGCAGAGCGAGGACATAGCCCAGGGCGTCGACGAGGACGAGAAGAAGGAGCAGGGCGCAGGCGACCAGGGTATGATGTACGGCTACGCATGTAACGAGACGCCCGAGCTCATGCCATTGCCCATCATGCTGGCCCATAAGCTCACAAGGCGCCTCGCAGAGGTGAGGAAAAAGAGGATCCTGCCATACCTCGGCCCGGACGGCAAGTCGCAAGTTACCGTGGAATACATTGATGGCAAGCCCAAGCGCGTGGACGCGGTAGTGATAGCGAACCAGCACAGGGACTCGGTCGAGACCGAGAAGATGAAGGCTGACATCATCAAGGAGGTCATCAAGCCTGTTCTCGGCAGCTTGCTCGACTCCGACACAAAACTGCACATCAACGCAACCGGTCGTTTCGTCATCGGCGGTCCTGAAGGGGACACCGGAGTGACCGGAAGGAAGATAATCGTGGATACTTATGGCGGCGTGGGCAGGCACGGCGGAGGAGCCTTCTCAGGCAAGGATCCGTCCAAGGTGGACCGCTCCGGCGCGTACATGGCCCGTTACGTGGCCAAGAACATAGTAGCAGCAGGCCTTGCGGAAAGATGCGAGGTCGCAGTAAGCTATGCTATCGGCGTTGCCAAGCCGACTTCGGTGACAGTGGACTGCTTCGGCACGAACACCATCCCCGAAGAGAGGATCAGCAAGATGGTCATGAAGCATTTCCCTCTGAAGCCGGCTGAGATCATCACACATCTCAAGCTCAAGCGACCGATATTCAGGAAGACGGCAGCATACGGTCATTTCGGTAGGGAAGAGCCGGAGTTCACCTGGGAGAAGACAGACCTGGCAGAGACGCTGAAGAAAGAATCAAAGACCGTCTAAAACCTGATGAGATCTTTGACTCTTGAAGACAGAGAGCTTTTTGATCGCTATTTCAAGCGCTTTCCGCCAGAGATATCTGAGCTTACCTTCACCAACCTCTTCACCTGGCAGAAGACCAGGCCTATTGTGTTCGAGGAGAGGCAGGAACATCTTATTATCAAGGCCGACATCGACGAACCATATTTCTTTGCCCCGGTGGGGCCGAGCACCGAATCCTTGCTGAAGGAGCTCGCACAGGAAGCCCCACTCTCAAGAGTGCCAGAAGAGCTTGCGAAGAGGGCCAAGGGCCTTAACGTGATCGAGGAGAGGCAGAACTGGGACTATGTATACAACCAGATTGACCTGGCAGACCTCCCAGGAACAAAATACATGGAGAAGAGGAACTTCATTAAGAGCGCCTTTAAGCACAGCCCGGAGTTCGCCGAATGCACGCCTGAGATAGTGAAAGAATGTCTCGCACTCCAGGAGGCCTGGTGCAATCTTAGGGACTGCTCGTCAGGTACACTCCTTGGCGAGGACCAGGCGATAAGGGAGACCTTCAAACACGTGTCAGAGCTGCCAATCATGGGCATGGCAATAAAAATCAACGGAAAGGTGGAAGCATTTACTCTCGGAGAGCCTCTGAACGAGTCCACGTTCGTGATACACTTCGAGAAGGCCAACGGCTCTTACAGGGGTCTGTACCAATTCATCAACAAGGCCATGGCCGAGAAGCTAAGCAGCTATAGATGGATCAACCGGGAGCAGGACCTCGGCCTCGAAGGCCTCAGGAAAGCCAAGCTAAGCTACCATCCCGACCACTTTGTGAAGAAATTCTGCGTCAAACTGTAGAAAAATATTTATACGTTCGTCTATTCTCCAGTAACATGCAGTGTGATATGTGCGGGGCGGAGAGCATGTTGGTGCACGCGAAGATCGAGGGCACTGAGCTGACAGTATGCAAGAAATGTGCTGGCTACGGCCAGGTTCTCGGCAGGGTCAGGATCCGGACAGATTCTCCGGACATTCCCAAGTCGTCCGTGGAGCGCATCCAGGCAGTGAAACCGGATTTCGCTGAAGTCATCAGGCGCAAGAGAGAATCACTCGGCTTGACCCAGAAGGATTTTGCCAAGAAGCTGAACGAGAAGGAATCCTTGATACATAAGATTGAGACCGGCGGCTTTGAGCCCTCGCTCACCATGGCCAGGAAGTTCGAGCGCGTGCTCGGCATAACCCTGGTGGAGCAGATCGAGGAGAAGCACGAGACATCTGCCAAGAAGAGTTCTGACCAGCTCACGATAGGCGACCTGATCAAGATAAGGAAAGGTTAGCCACTTCCCAGATCTCTATCCCTGCATGCTGGTAGACCTTGTTGAATGTCTCATTGTTGCGCAGCAGGAACAGGAGGCCTTCCTCTGGCTGGTGCCAGATCCTTCCGTTCTTCATCTCGTCGTTTATCCAGATGTAGCTTATGTTGTTCTCAGCCAGGACTGTCTTGGCCTTCTTGAGTTCTACCGCATAGAATATTTCATATGCGTCGGATGTCTGGATGGAATGCTCTTGGCCTGAGAAAGACCTTATCCACGGGCCGTATTCTTCGAGGCTCAGCACGTTCCCTTTAGGCATCCTTGACAGTGATAGCCAGCTCTGTACCATGAGTGAGTCCGGCTGGGATACTGTGAGCGTGTCAAGGGTAACCAATAATGAGAAGAGCACTCCGCAGGCGATGGTCAGAAGCGTGAGGTGCTTGATGAGGTTGAACTGCCATTTCATGACCAACAGCCTCTCGACTGCGAAGGCGGCAAAGATTGAGGAGATGGCTGCGAGAAGAAGCGCATATTCTGAGGGCCAGAGCCAGAAGCCCGCTGCCACAGCTGCCAGGAAGAGGTAATATCCTGCCATGGTCGTCCTCCTGTTCCAGATGACGAACATCCCTCCGAAGGCTGCCAGCAGGGTGAATATGGACACTCCTGTGATGGCGCCGAAGTCTGCTATCAGCAGTTTCTGTCCTGGTACGGTCACGAGGCCCTGGACCGATATCCCGACGAGGCCTGAAACAAGGCATACTGCAAGACTCCGCACAAGGTATCTTTTTGCTGAGAAGATGAATATCCCGACCAGGATGGCCAGTCCGAAAGCTGGGCTGCTTCTGCACATGATGATGAGGGGGATCACAGAGAAGGGCCAAGCCCTCTTCCTTGTGAAAATGAGAATCCCCAGGGAAGCGAGGAGGAAATGTGTGGCATAGTCTCCGAACCTCAGCATGGCTGATATTGCTGCAGAGGATGAGATGAAGAATGTTAGGGCCAGCAGGGAGACGATACGGCTCCTCTCAAGCCTCAGTATCAAGAAAAGCATGAACCCTCCGAGGATGATCGAGGCAATCGGTATGGCCTTGGCAGCAGTTAGCGCAGCCTTGAGCCCCAGCACGGATTTGATGATCCCGAGCATCCAAGAGAATGCTGTACCTGTCCCGTTGATGGCTTCGTAGGGTTCAGGTCCTATGAGCAGCCCTTCGCTCACTATGCCTCTGGCCAGTACAGGTATCAGCGCCAATAGGAGGACTATGGCCAGGATTGAGATCACCATAAGTATCTCTTTGCGGTTCATCCTTCTCCCTCCTCCAGCCTGCACGCGACTTTGTATATCTTGACCCCCTTGTCGTAGACGGTCGGGAAGCATTGGTCAGCATAAGGCAGACCGATGATGTCATATTTTTCCATGGTCTTCGGAGACATGTATATGTAGCTGGCATTATATTTCTGCAGCAGGGAAAGTGCGTCTGTCTTGTGAGGGCCTGTGAATATCTCTTCCACGTCTGAGATCCTTTCCGCCACATTGTCCGTGAGGAGGAAGTCAGGGTTGATGATTGTGTTTCTATGGGCTACTGCCATGACCAGGTAGCCTTCCTCCAGCTCTGCCACCATGGTCCCTTCCGGGGAGTTGCTCTCCACCCACTTGAGCGCCAGGATCTCGTCTTGGCCGGGTATATCTTCGACAAGCTGTTTCTGCGCTATGGTGACCGAAGGCACGATGGATGTGATGAAGAAGACCGTGAATATCACGCCGAGGAACAGGTTCTTGTACCTGGCGACCTTGGTCTTCTGGACATAGTTTATGAACAACTGGAGGAACTTGCCGAGGAGTATGACCAGGACTATACCCAGGATGCTCAGTCCGGTGCTGAGCAGGATCAGTTTCATCCATAGCAGCAATCCCAAGGTGATGGCCAGTGCTGCGAAGAGGTGCATTGCCCTGTCCTTCTCCTTGAAGATGTACCTGTATATTATGTACACTCCGAAGACGAAGGGGATGACGCCTATGCTGACCAGGGATTCCACTACGGTCAGGTCGCTGAAGAATCTTCCTATCATGTCTGCCGGGATGTTCTTCCATATCACGCTGGATCCGTGGAAGAGCAGCGTGTTCTTGTGGATGAGGAACTGCAGCCAAAGCCCGAAGAAAGTGGTGAACAGCACAACCTCGAGCTCTGACCTGCTCATGCGGAGGCCCTCTGACTTGGCAAGTGCCAGGTAGAAGATCAGGCTCAGTATGAGCACGAAGGCCAGGGGACTGATGACTGTGAGCGCCAGGAAGCACACCAGGAACCAGGGCAGGGAAGTCTTGATGCTCATGAAGAAGTGCAGGCAAAAGAATATCAAGGGGATCACCAGGCATAGGGAAGACAGGTTGTAGAGCGTGGTCTCGTATATTATCGGCACGAATCCTGAGATTATCGCTGTGAAGAGTGCCACCTCACGCTTGCGGGTGATCTTCAGTGTGATGAAGAAGATTATGACTGCAAGGAGGCTGATGAAGGCATTAGGCAGGACTTTTAGGGTTATGTCCAAGGGCATGAATATGGTGCCGGCAGCCAGTATGTATGAATAGAAAGGGGAGCCGCCGACGTCCTTGCCGCCGTAGCTCAACGGGTCATGAGAGATGTGCCTTCCGGTCTCCTTTATATGCTCTACCTGTCTCAGCTCCTGGTAGGAGTCGTAGTTGAATTCAGGGGTCTGGAAGGCCAGGAACAGCCTCACCCCGAAGACGATGAGGAACACCGTGATAAGTACTGCTATCCTGCTGGCTTTCATAACCAGAACCTGTATCCGTATTATTTAAAAATTCTTTGTCATCAGAGCCTTGTTCACGCACATTTCCGGCATTCTCCGGAATCCTTCCGGTCTAGGCCTTGTCTTTTCCGGAAATGCCTCCCAAGAACTTTTAAAGCATTTTCTCCCCATTAAGAGGCATGAAGGATCCGTTAGGCATGATGAATCTTGAACCGGGAGTGCTCACCACGGTGTACGGGCCGTCTGGCACGGGGAAGACCAACTACTGCCTGCTCGCAGCCCAATCCCTGTCAGGACAGAGGAAGACTGTCTTCATCGACACTGAGAACGGCGTGTCTGCCGACCGCCTTAGGCAGCTGGGAAGGATCGACATGTCATTGCTCAGGCCGAGGTCTTTCCAGGAGCTGCAACGGCAGCTGACCATGCTGTACAGGCAGACACCGAGGATGGGCATGCTGGCCCTGGATTCGGTCGCCATGCTCTACCGCTTAGAGCTCGCAGGCACAAAGGACCCTGCGGCTGTCAACAGGGCCATGGCCCTCCAGCTCGGCCTGGTCTGGAAGATTGCGAGGAAGGCTAAGATACCGGCTTTGCTCACTGACCATGTCTACTCGCCGTTCTCGAAAGAGGAGGTCCTTCCCGTCGGTGGGGATTTGATAAGCTACAGCAGCAAGTGCTTGCTGGAACTCTCCAAGGACACGGATTCCAGGGTGGCGACTCTGAGGAAGCACCGCTCGCTTAAAGAAGGGTTGACAAAGCGATTCGTCATCACCCAGACAGGCTTCCAGTTGGGCTAGCTATTCCTCTGTGAAGTCATCTATCTGGGGCTTGTATTCCTCGTCTGACTTGATGGTCTTCTTCTCTTTCAAGAACTCTCTTGCGAGGATGTAGAACAATAGTCCTAGGCTCTTCTTGCCCTTGTTGTTGCACGGCACCACCAGGTCCAGGTTGTTCGCTTGGTTGTTGGTGTCGCACAGCGCAATGACCGGGATTCCCATCTTCAGGGCGTCGTTTATGGCGTTGCGGTCTGGCCATGAGTCCGTCGCTAGGATTATCTTGGCCTCGATGAAGGATTCCAGGTTGGGATTGGTCAGGATGCCTGGAGGGTACCTTCCAGCGTACACCCTCACTCCAGTGGCCTTGCCGAACATCTTTGCTGCTTTCCAGCCGTTCTCTCGCCTGCTGACGACCACGATGTCTTCTGGTGAGTACGTTGCCAGCAGCTTTGCAGCTATCTTGATGCGTTCGTCTATCTTCGCCAGGTTGAGCACGGCCAGTCCGTCAGGCCTGGTCTTGTAGATGAATCTTGCCATGTACTTGGTCTGGAACTTGGTGCCTATGTGTATGCCTGCCTTGAGGTACTGGTTCGTGGGCACCAAAAAGGTCTCTTCTGTCATGATATCACCATGTGATTGCCTTATTTGACATTTACATCATTGCCTGCCGAGAAAACCTTGCGGTTTTTATCACCTCACGCAAGCCGCCTCCCTCCAATGGGAAGGCATTTGGTAATACGCCTGAGGAGCCAGGGTCCATTTATAAATGTTGTGGCGTTTTCATCTGCTTTTTTCTCACCCAAAGATATATAAACTCCTCGACTCATCTTTGAAGGTATGGTAGACGACAGATTAAGGCTCGTGAGGAGGAATACTGTAGAGATAATCGAGGAGTCAGAGCTCGAGCCACTTTTCAAGGAAAAGAAGCATCCTGTGGCTTACTGCGGCTACGAGACCTCCGGAGAGGTCCACCTCGGCCATCTTGTCACCATCACTAAGCTCATGGACTTGATGGAAGCAGGCTGCAAGATAAAGGTCCTGTTCGCCGATTGGCATACCTGGTTGAACCAGAAAGGTGAATGGGACTTCATCCACGACCAGGTCAAGGAATGGAAAGCCATATTCAAGAAAGCAGGGCTGAAGGACGCAGAGTTCGTCCTCGGAAGCTCTTTCCAGCGCGACCTCGCATACATCGACGACATCCTGAAGATGTCGCTCAAGACGACCATGAAGCGTGCCTTGAGGAGCATGCAGGAGGTAGCCAGGGACATAGAGCACGCAAAGGTCTCCCAGCTCATATACCCTTTCATGCAGATCGAGGACATCAAGGCATTGAAGCTGGACATAGCCTATGCAGGCATTGAGCAGAGGAAGATCCACATGCTCGCAAGGGAGCTGCTCCCAGAACTTGGATGGAAGGCGCCGCTTTGCATCCACACACCCCTCATCCCGTCCATAGCCAAGGAGGGCAAGATGAGCTCTTCTGACCCGGAATCATTGATAAGCGTCAAGGACTCCCCTGAATCGATAAGGAAGAAGCTGAACAAGGCCTTCTGCCCTGAAGGCGTCATCAAGGACAACCCTGTCCTGGCCATCACCGGGCTCATAGTGTTCCCACGCATAGACAGCCTCGAAGTGAAGAGACCTGAGAAATTCGGCGGCAATCTGGCCTTCGGATCATTTGACGAGCTTTCCAGGTCATATGAGAAGAAGGAGCTTCACCCGCAGGACCTCAAGAAGGCGGTGGCAGAAGAGCTGATATCAATTCTTGGGCCGTTGAGATGACCCTGGCAGAATTCGCAGTTGAGCAGGGCAAGACGCACGGCGCAGGATTCGTGGACGCCAGGCTCGAGAATACCCGGTCAAGGTCATTCATCCTGAAGAACGGCATCCCAGAGCTCGGCAGCCTGGACGAGCGCAAGGGAATAGGCATAAGGCTGATCATCGATGGCAGGCAGGGTTTCTGCTCGACCAACAATCTCACGAAGAAGGCTCTCACCCGACTCATCCGGAGGGCTGCGAGCACGGCGAGGCATTCAGGCAAGACCTCGCTTGCCAAGGCGCAGCCGGTGAAGAGAAAGATGCACATCAAGCAGAAGCAGAAGTTGTTCTCTGTCTCCCCTGAGGAGAACCTGAGCTATCTTGCTGAGCTCGATTCCGTGGCAAAGGGGCTGCCTTTGCGATACTTCTCGTTTTTCATGTCCCAGACAGACACTGTCTACGCCTCGTCCGAAGGGGCACACATAGAGAGCTCAAAGCCCTACGTCGGGTTGCACACCGTCTTCACAGTCGGCAAGAAGGTCACTATGCAGAGGCATATGGAGAAGGTATCCATCGGCGGCTATGAGAACGTTAAGAAGTGGTGTTTCCACGAGGCGCTCGCAGGAGAGATATGCGCCCTGACGAAGAATATTGAGAAAGGCACTCCCTGCCCGAAGGGAAATATCGATGTGGTCGCCTCTCCGGAAGTGGTGGGGATAATCGTGCACGAGAGCGGCGGCCACCCGTATGAGGCTGACAGGATCCTCGGGAGGGAGGCTGCCCAAGCAGGCGAGTCATTCATTACGCTGAATATGCGCGGCAAGGCGATCGGGAACAGCATGGTGGATGTCGTAGATGATCCTACGGTGAGGAACAGCGCCGGTTATTACCAGTACGATGATGAGGGCGTTAAGGCCAGGCGTAAGTACCTGATGAAGGCCGGAAGGATAAACGAGTTCCTGCACAGCAGGGAGACCGCCGGCAGCCTCGGCATCAGGAGCAACGGCTCGGCAAGGGCATCAGCCTATAACCGCGAGCCAATACCTAGGATGTCCAACACTTTCATGCTTCCCGGCACCCACAAGTTCGACGAACTGCTCGACGGCATAAAGAAGGGGGTCTTCATCAAGAGCTTCATGGAGTGGAACATCGATGACAGGCGGGTGCACCAGAAATATGTGGGGAACGAGGCTTATCTGATCGAAGATGGAGAGATCACAGTCCCGGTGAGGCAGCCCGTGCTCGAGCTGAGCACGCACACCCTGTACAGATCCATCGACGCTATAAGTGACAAGGTAGAGCTTTTCGCAGGCACGTGCGGCAAGGGCGAGCCCATGCAAGGCATGCCCGTGACGATGGGTGGCCCATCGATCAGGCTACGGAAGATCAGGGTGGGAAGATGATTCGACTGCTGATCAAGGAGCTGGAAAGGCTAGGCGCAGATGACATAGTGATGTCTCTCCACACCTTCACCGAGACCCAGATAAAGTTTGTCAACAGCGTCATAGCCACGACGAAGATGTGGGAGGATACCTCCTACAGGCTGTTCTTCGCATATAAGAAAAGGCTGATCTCGACCACATTGCAGCACCTGACCAAGAGCAATCTCAAGGCCACGGCTTCCTCATTGGTGAGCTTTGCCAAGGCATTGCAGCCCAAAGAGGATTACTTCGGCATCGCCGAAGGCAGCTTCAACTACAAAACGATAAGGGATACATATGATGGGTCCATACTTGACCTGGACAGCCAGGCCCCGGACATCGTCAAGTCAGCGATTGTAGCTGCCAAGCCTACCCGGTTGGGTGGTGTCTTCGAGTATGGGACCGGTCACACACACCTCCTGACATCTAATGGTGTTGATGCCGAGACCAGGGGCTCTAGCTATTATCTCTCTATGAGGGCGCTGGCAGCCAAGGATGCCTCTGCGCATGAGGTCAGGGCAGGATGCATGCTCAAGCACCTCGACGCCGAAAAGGCGGCCAAAGATGCGTCGAGGACGGCCTTGCTCGCAAGGGATCCGAAGGGGATCAAGCTGGGCAAGTATGATGTCGTGTTCGAGCCACTGGCGTTTGCCAATCTCCTTGACCATGTCGGCAACGCCGCTTCGATGTTCAGCGTGGAGGCAGGACTTTCATTCCTGGCTGGCAAGCACGGGAAAAAGGTGGCATCAGACAAGGTCACTATAATCGATGATCCCCTGATACCCAATGGGGTGCAGTCCACTCCTTTTGATGATGAAGGGGTGCCGACCAGGCGGACCGAGATAATAAAGGAGGGCGTGCTGAAAAACTACTTGTTCAACACCTCTCTGGCCCGAAAGCACGGCAAGAGGACCACAGGCAATGCAGGCCTCGTCTGTCCCAGGCCCTGGAATGTGGTGATGAAAAAGGGAAAATATAATAAGGGGGAACTGCTTAAAAAGACAGGAAAAGGCTTGCTGATAACAAACCTTTGGTACACACGGTTCCAGAACTACCTTACAGGCCAGTTCTCGACTGTCCCCAGGGACGCGATCTTCATCATTGAGGACGGAGAGCTGAAGGGGGCTGTAAAGGGCATAAGGGTGAGTGATGACCTGCCCAGGATGCTGTGCTCTGTGGTTGATTCCTCCAACGAAAGCAGGCAGATAATGTGCTGGGAGACAGAGAGCCCCGTGATCAGCCCTGCGGTGTCGGTGAAGGACGTCAACATAACCGGATCGAAATGATAGGATAATAATGACATCGAAGGACAAGGAAGTGGAGAGCGTAGTCTACAATTACACTACTCAGACGAATCAGATGGAGGAGGAGAACAGAGTTCTTAGGGAGACAGTTCAGGAGCTCAGGAACGAGGTGGAGCGCTTCAAGACCCCTCCGTTGATGGTCTGTGAGGTCAGGGAGATATTCAAGGACCATGTCATAATCAGGGTCCCTAACGGCAACCGGTTCTACGTCAACCTGTCTAGGAACAGCGGAAAGCTCACTGTCGGGGACCAGGTGCTCGTGGAGCAGCGCAACCTGACCGTGATAAAGAGGCTGTCCATCTCGAAGCGTTTCGATGTCGAGAAGTTCGTGATAATGGAGAAGCCCAAGGTGTCTTGGAAGGATGTCGGCGGCCTGAAGGACCAGATAATCGAGGTGCAGGAGGTCATAGAGCTTCCCTTGATGAAGCCCGAGCTATTCGAGAAGGTGGGAATACAGCCTCCTAAGGGCATATTGCTCCATGGCGAACCAGGTACAGGGAAGACACTGCTTGCCAAGGCCGTAGCTGCCTCGACCAAAAGCACTTTCATCGAGATAGTCGGCTCAGAGCTTGTCCAGAAGTTCATAGGCGAAGGCGCAAAGCTGGTGAAGGAGATTTTCATCCTAGCAAAAGAGAAAGCGCCTTCGATAATATTCATCGATGAGCTGGATGCCATCGCGGCCAAGAGGATTGAGATAGGCACCTCTGGCGAGAGGGAGGTGCAGCGCACCTTCATGCAGCTCCTCGCCGAGATAGATGGTTTCAAGCATCTTGCGGACGTGAAGGTCATCGGCTGCACCAACAGGAGGGACATACTCGACCCTGCTATGCTCCGGCCGGGCCGTCTCGACAGGCAGATCCACATCCCCCTCCCTACCAAGGAAGGCATCGAGCAGATCTTCCGGATTCACACGAAGAGGATGAGGCTGAACAAGAAGATGAACATAAAGCGCCTCGTGATGAAGATGGATGGATTCTCCGGTGCGGAGATAAGGGCTGTCGCGACCGAAGCAGGCTATTTTGCGATCAGGAAGAACCGGAATACGGTCAACGAGAAGGATCTCATCGAGGCCATCGCCAAGGTGAAGGAGAAGGAGAAGGAAGACCACCTCCTCATGTTTGGCTGATTCCCGCCTGATGATAACATAATTTTATAAATGTGAAGTGTTCTGGGATTTTTATGGAGCAGATAGCGTTGAACGAAGCCCTTCTCCGCCTGGGTGTGGCCATTCTCTTCGGCGGGTTGATTGGTTTTGAGCGCGAGAGGGCGAACATGGCTGCTGGCCTACGCACACACATCCTGGTCTGGCCTGGGCTCTGCCCTGGCCATGATTGTGGCGATAACCCATTTCGAGGGCTCTGACCCCGCTGCTCGCATTGCTCAAGGCCTTATCACTGGCATAGGATTCCTCGGCGCCGGGACGATACTCCACGCCAAGAAGAAAGTGATGGGCCTCACCACCGCAGCTTCCATATGGGCAGTCTGCCTGATAGGCATCTCAGTCGGGCTGGGGCATTACTTCGCTTCGCTCTTAGTCACAGTCGCAGTCACCCTGCTTCTTCTCATGGATAATGAGATGTTCTTCAAGAAGCCACGCAAGCCGAAGAAGTGACCTGACCTCTTTCAATATATTGGACGCGCTCATAAGTTACTTCCGATCATCATCGCCGTAAGGCTCAGTGGGTGTTCACTCAGTCATCGCGCTCTGTCCATAATTTTTAGGCACCATGCGGTTAGTTCTATTTCAGCTTTTGGGCAGCACTGTGACGATAACTTTTCTCGTCCTTGGCCCGTCGAAGTCGCAGATGAATATGTCCTGCCATGTGCCCATGGCCAGCTCTCCGTTGACGATAGGTATGGTCTCGCTGGCCCCGACTATGGCCGCCTTTATGTGCGAGGCCGCGTTGTTGTCGATCCTGTCATGCCTCCAGCAGCCCTCCTTGATGAGCTGGCTTAAGGCATCTGATATGTCATCCCGTATGTTCGGGTCCGCGTTCTCGTTGATCGTGATGGCAGCAGTGGCATGGGGAGCATAGACATTGCACAGCCCTTCTTTGACACCTGATTCCTTGACTATAACCCTCACATCCTCAGTCACGTCGACCAGCTCGTATCTCTTCGATGTGGAAACGGTTATGACTGCCATGCGCACCAGAAGCCATCCTGCACTTATATAGCTATCGCTTCAACCCGCTTTGAACCCTTGACAACCTTTAAATAAGCAAGATACCATACACTTCCCATGAAGAAGAAGAATGAGACCTTTGTGCTGGTCTCGATGAAGGAGGACAAGGCGAAGAAGCTTGCGAACGTCATCTCGAGCGAGACATGCAGGAAGATACTGGATCACCTCGCTGAGAAGGACGCTACCGAGACCGGGATCGCCAAGGAGCTGGACATACCCCTATCCACTGTGCATTACAACCTC
Organism: Nanobdellota archaeon; assembly: GCA_018816705.1. GTDB lineage: Archaea > Nanobdellota > Nanobdellia > Woesearchaeales > JAHIVG01 > JAHIVG01. The sequence goes on along the minus strand of JAHIVG010000103.1, from coordinate 34,930 downwards.
CAGCAGCTCCTCGCTGCAAAGCTCGTCAACGTCGAGGAGTTCCACTACAGCAAGAAGGGCAAGGAGGTCAACCATTACACCCTCGCCAACAAGTTCATAGTCATCACCCCTGACACCAAGGAAGGTGTCTCTGTCAAGATAAGGCACATCCTCCCGTCCATCGCCGCACTGGTCGTCGGAGCAGGCATCCTGGCATTCTTCAAGAGGCCTGCGGTGTTCAAGACGCTGGCCGGGTCTGCAGACATGGCTAAAGAGGCTGCCCAGCCTATGGCAGAGGCCGTTCCAGACCTAGCAGCTGCCCCTATTCCCGAGGCTGTGGAGACAGTCAGATCAGCCCTCGTCCCCGAGCCGGTCATATGGTTTCTCGTCGGTGGAGCAGTGGTCATAGTGGCTTTGCTGGCCACCTGGCTTGTCAGGCGCCGAGCATAGTTTTATAAATGTCACTTCACCGCATCGGCTCATGCGATTCATATTGGCCATCACAGGTACGCCGGGCACCGGCAAGAGTGAATTAGCTAAGGAACTCTCACTTTTACTAGGATGCCATCTGATAGGGCTTACAGCCTTCATAAAGGAGCATGATCTCTCAGAGGGATATGATGAACAGAGGGACTGTCAGATAGTCGATTCTAAGAGCCTTAATGAGCGTTTAGGCCCTATCCTGAAGAAGGCCAGGGAAGATGATAAGTCAGTCATCGTCGAGGGTCACCTCAGCCAGGTGATGGATCCCTCACTGTTCGACTTCTGTATAGTCCTGCACTGCTCTCCAGCCATCCTCAAGAGGCGCCTCGAGGAGAGGAAATACTCTGCTGAGAAGATCAAGGAGAACCTGGAATGTGAGAACCTTGATATCTGCGGGAACGAAGCAGAGGAATCAGGCTTCAAGGTCCTCACAGCCGACTCCTCCAAGACCCCCTCGCGAGCGATCGCCAGGCAGATTCTCAAGAAAATTCTCGAAAACTCTGTGTCACTCCACCCGTGACGTGTGTCACCGTTTTCCCAGTTTGTCGTCTATGTCACTAGTGTGACACACGTGTGTCACTTCCGGAAATCCCACGAACAAGCCCGGATCCACATATCTTCTGCTTGTTAAGTCGAGCTTGTTTACCGTCGATGTCATCGATGTGTCACACATGTGACACCAGGTAAGTGACACAGTGACACGTCACAAGTGATGTGTCACTCAATAACCAGTTTGTCGTCTATGTCACTAGTGTGACACACCCGTGACACGTGTCACACCCCTATTTATCCCCCGTTTATCTTCCGGATACCTTGATCCGCATGGCCTTGTCAAGGTAGAATTCCTTTTCCCCATCCTCATTCAGCCGGCTCTTGATGACAAAGCCCTTCTTCTTGGCCTTATACATGAGGTTCTTGACAGTTGTGTAATTCAAACCCAATTTCGAGGCGATGGAATGATAGCTTGATGGTATTGGTTCTGTGTACAGCACCATGATGAGCGCCTTCTCCGAAGGTGAGAGCTCACCGACATCATGGAGGGTGAGATCAGCTAAGACAGGCCCGGATCCAGGCTTATGAGCCATAGGCTGGGCCTTGAGCTGAGCCCTAGGTTGTACAGGTAAAAAGTGAGAGTTAGACTCGATCTCCTTAAGCTTCTTAGACATCTCTTCATTGGTCTTCCTGATGTCTTCCAGGCCTTCGCCGAGCTGCTTCATGCTGCCGTGCAGCGTCGACATATGCTTGTAGAGGTACTTTATCCAGGAGTTGAGGTGGGTGATGTCCCTCTTGGTGAGGACTATATGCTCCTGGTGGGACTTCTTAAGCCCCTCGTCCCGGTCATGGAGGTGCCTTATCCAGTCCTGGAGGCTGTAGATGTCCTTCTCCATACCCCCTAAGGCAGTGTCTATACGCCTCGATAGGGCCTCAAATCGGCTTTTTCTGAAGATCCAGAGCATTATTCCACCTCTTCCCCTATTAAGTCGAAAATCGCCCTTATATGGGCTGAATGAAAGTTACTAGTTGGAATCCTGATCGGTATTCGTAAAAAGTGAGACCTATTCGAGTATCTCGACATTGTCCACCCTCCCGTCGCCGTCCAGGTCGAATCCGTTCACGACCCTGCAATAGCTTTCCTCACCCTTGAAGTCCTTGAACGCCTTGTTGGTCGTCACTGCAAGGACAGCTGATTTCGTGCCTGCTGCCCTTATGCCTGCCAATACGAGCAGGAGGCTGTCTGATCCTGGATTAGGTATCCTGGCCACTATGCCTGTGGTCTCCTCGGTGTACTTCTTCCCTGTGGTGGAGGACACCAGTTCCCAAGGCTTCTTCTTGCTGAATCTCACTGGCAAGGCCTTGTTCACCGAGTCGACGAGCAGGTTCGTGACAGGCCCCCCGACGAGTATGAGATTGCCTGGATCAGTCTTCATGTTCATGTCGACGTCCAGCATAGTGGAAAAGTGAGACTTGGTAGAGCAGTAGTTGCCTAGGAACAAGGCCAGTTCAACAGCATAGTGGGAGTCCCTCGCCCTTGCTTTGTGCGGGCCGTGCGGGTCCGGGCTGCCGACGACGAATGTCGAGTTGAACTCAGTCCCCTCTATGAAGGGTGAGAGATAGCTTAGCTTCTCTTTCTTGGTCGATAGCAGCTTCCTGGCGTTCTGCCATTCCCCTCCCAGGCTGAGGCAGAAGTTGAGGCTTGTAGCCTTGTATCTCTTGGCCACAGTCCCCCTTATCTCGCTGCGTTCGTAGATAGTGAGCATTCCTGCATTCATAAGCTGCCTTATGTGGTAGTATACCTTCTGCTCGTGCACGCCGATCGTCGACGCTATCTCTGCAGGGTACATCTCCCTCTTGGCCAGCAGCCTGAGTATCTGCAGCCTTATAGGATGGCTTAGCAGGAGGGCGTTCTCAGGGGTGATCAGTCCAGCTTCACAGTATTCGAGCTTGTTTCCCCTTCGCAGTACGTAGTGATCGTTCTTCATGATGCTAAAGTGAGACTTCTTAATATGGTCTTCAGCCCCCACCAGAGCAGGAATATTGCGAGTGCGCCGAGAATCCAGTTCCACTTGTCTTTAGGGTCGACGTAGACGAAATCCCTCGCGTTCATGCGAAAAGTGAGAGTGATCGGATTATAAAAATCTTTCGAATATTATGAATCAATTCATAATATTATTATCATTTTCTATAAAACAACCCCTTTATTTTCCCGTCGATGTATGGTCAATTATGAATCAGTTTTTAATAAAATTAATAAACCCCCTGAGTTATCCCGCTGAGCTATGAAAGCAGTTATACTCGCAGCCGGCAGTGGTGTGAGGATGCGTCCTCTCACAGACAAGGTTCCGAAATGCCTCATCCCTATAGGGGGCAGGCCCTTCCTTTCTTACTTGGTCAGCAACCTCCAGGAGGCCGGCATAACATCCTTTGTCGTCGTCATAGGACACCTGGGCGAACAGATCAAAGATTTCTTCGCAGAGGAAAGCATTGACGCCGAGTTCATAGAACAGGACAAGCCAGGCGGCACAGCAGAGGCTGTCTTGCTGGCAGAGAAGCATGTCAAGGGCGGTTTCATCGTCGTGGGAGCTGACAACCTGTGGTCCCCGGATGACATGAGGCTGATGCTTATCGACGACAGATTCATGTATATGGCAGCCAAGGAGGTGGACAATCCGGGAAAGTACGGCGTGCTGCAGGTTGATGGCGAGCGGCTGTTGAAGATATTGGAGAAACCCAAGCACCCTCCTTCAAACCTGATCAATACTGGGCTGTACAAGCTCACCAAGGAGATATTCCCTGCCCTCAAGGGGCTTAAGCCTTCTCCCCGTGGCGAGCTCGAGCTCACAGACGCATTGACAGCCCTTGCAGCCAAGAATAAGGTCAAGATCAAGGTTTTGCACGACTACTGGCTCGACCTCGGCCAGCCCTCAGACATCCCTGAGATCGAGGCCTTCCTAGGGCGATAACATGTGCGGAATATTCGGCTACATCGGGACCAAGGACGCGGACAGTATAATCATCAACGGCCTGAAGCAGCTCGAATACCGCGGTTATGATTCCTGGGGCGTCACCATCAGGAGCGACAAAGGATTGCTGTTGTCGAAGCACGTGGGCCAGATAGGGGAGGTCAAGGATTTCAAGCTCGGCAAAGGCACCGTAGGCATCGGCCACACGAGGTGGGCCACGCACGGAGAGGTAACGCAGAAGAATGCCCACCCCCACATAAGCTGTTTCGGTAACATCGCCATCGTCCATAACGGCATCGTCGAGAACTATGCAAAGCTCAAGGCCAAACTTATCAAGAAGGGTTACTCCTTTAGCTCTGATACGGATTCAGAGGTCATTGCCAACCTTGTCTGCCACTATTACCACGGGGACCTCGCAGAGGCCACAAGGCGGGCCCTCGCCCAGGTAAGGGGCACTTACGGCCTGCTGGTCATGCACAAGGACGAAGACAGGCTGCTTGCAGCCAGGAACGGTTCCCCACTGATGATTGGCCTGGGCGACCATGAGTTCTTCATCGCCAGCGATGCCTCACCCATCGTGCCTTACACCAAGAAAGTCGTCTACCTGGACGACGGGGACATGGCCTTCATAACAAGGGACGGCTACAGCGTCATGACCCAGGACAAGAAGAAGCTGAACAAGAAGGAGGACAGGATAACCTGGAGCATCGAGGAGATAGAGAAGGGTGGCTTTAGGCATTTCATGCTGAAAGAGATAATGGGGCAGCCCGAAAGCATGGAGAACACCCTCAGGGGCAGGATCACCGACGAGGGCCCTCACTTCGGAGGCCTGGATTATTTGGGTAAGGGCTTCCTCAAGAAGATGCGCAGGGTGATAATCACGGCCTGCGGCACGTCCTGGCACGCGGCCCTCATCGCAGAGTACCTCTTCGAAGAGATAGCATGTATTCCCACAGAGGTGGAGTATGCTTCCGAGTTCCGCTACCGCAACCCCATCGTGGATGAGAATGACCTCGTAATCGTCGTGAGCCAGTCTGGCGAGACAGCAGACACCTTGGCCGCCCTCAGAGAGGCCAAGAAGAAAGGGGCCAAGACCCTCGGCATCATCAACGTCGTCGGCAGCTCCATAGCAAGGGAGACAGGAGGGGGTATATATCTGCATGCAGGCCCTGAGATAGGGGTTGCGAGCACCAAGGCCTTCACATCCCAGCTCGCCGCAATGTACCTCTTCATAATCCTGGTTGCCCTCGAGAGAGGGCAGATAACCCCTGCTAAGGCGAGGGAGCTTCAGCACCATATCAACCTGGTGCCTAAACACATGGCAGAGATACTGAAGAAGAGTAAGGAGATAAGGAAGATTGCTGAGTCTTATTTCGAGGGCAACAACTTCCTATATTTGGGTCGTGGTCTGAACTATCCAGTGGCATTAGAGGGTGCTCTCAAGCTGAAGGAGATATCCTACATGCACGCCGAGGGCTACCCGGCAGCAGAGATGAAGCATGGTCCCATAGCACTCATAGATGAGAAGATGCCCGTGGTCTTCGTCGCGCCCAAGAGCGGTGCCTATGAGAAGATCCTCAGCAACATGGAAGAGGTCAAGGCCAGGGGCGGCAAGATAATCGCGGTCGTATCCCAGGAAGACCCTGCACTGGACAGGCTTGTAGCCCACAAGATAACCATCCCCAAGGTGCACGAGCTCGTCTCGCCGTTCCTCACGGTGATCCCGCTTCAGCTGCTCGCTTACCATATCGCTGACCTGCGCGGCTGCGATATCGATAAGCCCCGCAACCTGGCAAAATCTGTGACGGTGGAATGAATGGAGATAAGGGACGCGACCAAAGACGACTCGGGATTAGTGGTGCCCCTGATGGTCGAATGCTTCAACATGAAGACCGAGGCCGAGAAGACCTTCCTGAAAGAGCTTGAGCAGCACCATCACTACATCATCGCTGTTGAGGTTGGGATGTGTCTTGGGTTGATCAGCTGGGTGATGCACGGCCGTCCGAGTCACGGCCTGTACGAGCTGTATCATATCGGCATCATCCAGGATGCGAGGGGTAAGGGTGTGGCAAATAAGCTCTTCAAGGCCATGGAGGAGGAAGCTGCAGCCTTCTTCAAAAGCCAGGGTTTCAGGGTGAGGAAGCTGTTCATAATGACACATGACGACAACGTCCGTGCTCATAGGTTCTATGAGAAGATGGGGGCCAAGAAGGATGCTGTGCTGAAGAGCCATTATTATCCTGACAAGGACGAGGTTGTCTATTCAAAATTCTTCAATGAGGTCTCTACCTCTGGCTCCTCGAAGTAGCAGCACTTCTCGAACACTTTCACGAAGACTTCTTTCGGCACCTGGATGCCCGCACTGATGAACGAGTTTGCAAGCCTCATGCCTGCCGTCTCAGGGTCCTCTTCCTTCTGCCTGAAGCTCAGCAATGCCTTGATTGTCTCGGCGCAGAGATAGCCTTCTCCCATCTTGATTATCAAGGGCTTGCCGTTCATCTCAGGCTGGAGCTTGTTGAGCTGGATGTTCACATCGCCTTTGACAAATCCCTCCTTCGCCTTGAAGCCTCTGCGCTGCAGCTCCCATGATACCAATGCTGCTATGATCTGCTTGAGCTCTGCCTCCTCGATGAAGCCTGCCGGGTACTTCTTCAAGAATTCCTCGAACGAAAGCTTTCCAGGCTTGTCGAGTTCAAGCGCCTTGCCAAGGTACTTGACTGACTTCTGCCTTGCCCCTTTCTTGGTCCACGTGTTCCTGACCCTGTAGGCATAGAGCTGACCATTTATTTTCTTCAACCTTATGAACATGGTGCCTAAGCATGCCAGGTGTCTTAATAAGGTTTCGGTGACAGTTAATTATTCACTTGATGAACTCTACTACTCTTTTGATGCCGTCGCTCCAATATTTGATGAATTGACAATAATGTTCTACGAACGGTGCATCTCCGACAAGGCCCACGAGGCTTTCCCTTTCTAAGAATCTGAAGGCATCATGTACCTGCCAAGCAGAAGTTGTTATTGGCCTATTCTGGTCATCATACAGGGTTAAATCATAATGGAAGAATGACACATCGGGCAGAACCACTGATTTTTTGTCCAAAGGATTCCCATACCTGCTGATTTCATAGAATGAGAACGCAATTGGGATACCCGTTTGCCTGAGCGGTTCTGCATCATCCCATAATTGTGATATTTCTCTTTCCCAATGATATGTTTTGCGATCAGGCTTACTGAGCCCATACGAGTCATTTGGGAAATGAAGGGCTTGGATGCCTTGTTCAGAGGTGATGCTGAAAACAGTTGGGGCCAGCAAGACTCTCTCTCCATCAACCGGGGGAGCAATATCCTCGACTCTGAAATTGGCCTTCTCTTTCCTTCTGAAAGGCCTCCACTGCACGAAAGAATACGGCAATAGGGTTGATTCCATCTGGTATGCGACCTTGTCATCATCAAACTCTTTTAATCTTTCAACCTCCTTATAATGACCAAGAGCTTCGGCAAACTGAAAGAAGAATCCTTTCCTGTAAACATACTCAATTAACCTGCTATCCCCGGTCTTGGTAAAAAAATGTTCTATTGTTCGTATTATATCTGAATTTTCATAGAAAATGAAGCCATATCTATTCGGAAAACGTGTCCCTATATTCACTTCAAAATCAACATAGTGCGCATCTTCTTGATGAGGATGTCGTGTTATGACACATAAAACAGAAGGTTTTTGATAACGCATGAACATTAGATCAATCGGGCCGGTTGGTGCCTTTATATTTCTTACTTCTGAATAAGTAGCAGCCGTGTCCTGGTCATATTCATCCCTGCATTTCCTTATCGCTCTTTCAAGTTCCGAAGGTGAATTCACGACATCTGAATTGAAAATCCCTGCAAAGCTCCTTCCAAGACCATCCTCATGTTTTGAATCTGATCTTACAATAAGAGGGTATCCAACCTTTTTCGCTAATTTTGATTTTTGGAATCCAAAAATGTCTTTTAATCCCCATCTCCAATTCAAGTCAACAGTAACCCTTTCGAATTCAGGGATTGGGATGTGGGGAAGTTCACGGTGGACATATTCCAATGTTTTACTCTTGCCCTGGATTGCCATCCTCAGGGGGAGACTTGTTCAATTTATAAATCTTACTCAAATTATTATTCTTTAGTGATGACATCGATTTCTGAATTCTTATCCCACAACCTTTAAATAAACCCTTGGACGGCAATCTTGGCATGAAGAAGCGCGAACTATCTGCCTTGGAATTGGGGATAATGGCCAAGGAGCTGCAGCTCCTCAAAGGAGCGAGGCTGCAGAAGCTCTTCCAGCAGGGCAAGAAGGAGTTCCTGTTCCACTTCCATGTGCCGAACGAGGGCAAGCGGCTGCTCAAGATAGTCTTCCCCACTTACATCTTCTTCACAGATACAAAGCCACCACAGGCAGAGCCGCCGATGTTCTGCCAGAGGCTGAGGAAGCTGCTTGCAGGATGCTGGATCCGCAGCATTGCTCAGCACGGCTTTGAGCGCATACTGATATTAGAGCTAGAGGCCAAAGAAAAGCTCACGATGATCCTTGAGCTCTTCGGCACCGGCAACCTCATAATCCTGAAGGACAAGAAGATCGAGATGGTCCTTGAGAAGCGCATGTGGAAAGACAGGGAGATCACCAGGGGAGCAGAATACAAGTTTCCGGAATCAGTCGACCTTCGCAGCATGGACAGCAAGACTTTCTCAGAGACCATCAGCAGGGCAGGGGACAGTATCGTCAAGTTCTTGGCCACAAGGTTCTTCCTCGGGGGGATTTTCGCAGAGGAGCTCTGCCTGCGCGCAGGCGTAGACAAGAATGCCAAATCCCTCACAGCAGAAGAGAAACAAACCCTCTTCCAGGAACTGGGGAATCTTCTCGCCGAGAGACCAGCCCCATATGAGACGCAAGAAGGCGAGATCGCACCCTTCAAGATGAAGCTGCACGAAGGGAAAGAGACAAATCCTTTGCCCTCCCTCTCCGCAGCAGTAGAGATTCTCTCTAAGATGCATGAGGCACCGAAGAAGACCGCTCAAGACATGGAAAGGGAAAAATTGGAGCGCATCAAGGAGGAGCAGCTCAAGCAGTTCAAGGCCTTGGAGCAGTCCATCGAGGAGAACACGCAGAAAGGCCAGGCTGTGTTCGAGAATTATGCTCTCATGAAAGAGGCCTTGGATACAATGAAAAACAACAAGACACCTAATAAGAGACTATCCCGCTTTATAAAGTCCCATGACAAGAAGTCGAAAACTCTGACCCTGGAGCCGTAAACCTTCCGGTCACCGTCGGAATTCTTCCGGATTTTCCTGGACAAGCTTTAAGTTAGATTAATACCTCATCGATGGAGAGGTGATATTATGAAGCTTTCTGAAAAGAAGGTTGCGCAGCTGAAGAAGATGCCAATGATAGAGTCCAAGGTCTTCAAGACCCCGGACAGCCGCTTCGTTGTGCACAAGACCATTATCTCCCAGGTCAAGCCTGTGGAGTATTATCAGGCCATACTCGACAACCCTGCCCTCTAGGCCTGATTTTCTTTATTTTTTTAGAAAGGTTTATATAGTAGACTTGATTTTAATAATCAAGTCAAAATGACGTGATTGATGTGTGGTTCAAGGAAGTGAGGAAAAGCGTCCATTTTGACGAGTATCATAAAGGCACTTTAGCATGGAATGAGCTCCTGCAGCTTATATACTCAATAAAGAAAGGGAGAAAGAAGGGTGATAAATTCGAGATTCAGAATGACCGTTTATATATCTTAGGCGAGGTCAATGGAAAGATATTATATATCATAAACGTGAAGAAAAAATGAGATGCCCAGAATGCAAGTCGAACCTGAAGGAAGTCAGGGTGAAGATACAGGATGCTGACAGCCTCGTGACCTCTCACCAGTGCATGAAGTGCGGTTACTTCGACTTTGAGGACAAATCGATGAAGAGGGCCATAAGCGAAGTGAAGGTAAAAGAATCGCCGCTCAAGATCAAGCAGAGGATCATCAAGCTCTCGCAAGACCGTTTGGGCATGTACTTTAACCGCGATGTGGCGAGGTGCCTCAGCCTCAAGGGCGGCGACAACATCTTCGTAACTGTCCCTGACAAGCGCCACATCCTGATTGAGATTGGAGACTAGAGATTCTTTCTGGATATCGCTTCAAGGGCTCTAATGAAAATTTATAATGGAAGATTCATTTTTTTCCGTTCAATGATGATATGTACTGATAATAATCACTGAAAGTATGATAAACGGAAAAAAATGAACTGATTTTCATCAGAGCCCGTTTCAATAAGATTTTTATAATCATGTATTCTTCCTGGACTTCATGGCCCGGATAAGATTATTGGCAGTAGGCAAATCAGAAAGACATAACCATTATACCTTCCGAAAGGAACAGGTAATTCTCCTGGTTATCAGGAATTTGCTGGAAGAATTGCGCTTTGAGGGCTCTGAAAGCGAATCCTTTGGCAGGCCGGAAGACAAAGATGGCAATCCTATATTCAATGAGGTGGATGATGTCAAGGATTACATCGACAGGAGGTTTAAGTTTGAGAAGGAAGGTTACTACATCGAGGTCATCTTTGGAAAGGATAAGGTCTTTCTATCAGTCCACTCAGACGAGGACATGCAGGATGAGATAACGGCGATTCTTCGCAAGTTCATAAAGGATCAAGACTGATTGGGTACATATGTTTGCAACACAATAAAACATATTAATCACTTCTCCTTCCCCCCTCGCATGCAGCTTTCGCAAGAGCAACAACAATATATTACAGATGAATTGAATAGGGAAGACCTGATAGAGCTCAGTGAAAAGGAGGACAATACTCTTTGTACAATATTGAACAAAAGATTCCCTCGGGCTGATGTATTCATAGTGCGGGGCGTCGACCAGTTCGACGGTACCAGGTACATCAAGGGAGCCTATTTTGACCGGGAAAAAGCGGTGAAAGACAAAGAAGATGCCGAGGCGCATCCCAACGGCAGTTCACCAGAGATCTCTGATTACTATTTTCTGCTTGAGGGGACCTTTCGGGATCTCCAGAACTGGAAGATAGATGATACCCAGACAGGACTCCCTTTGGATAACCTTGATTATTATTCCGTACTCAGCAAGTTGGAAGAATCACTCAGGCAGCCTGTCAGTTAGAGACTCCAAATAGCTTACTAATCCCTCGATCTGCCGCAGCTTGGTCTCCCTGAACAGCCATTCCCTGAACTTGTTGTCTATCCTCACACCCATCTGCGATAGATAATGCTTGAGCATGCTGTAGAGCCTCCTTCCCTCCTTGTCAAGGTCTGTGAGGATGACGCAGTCCTCGGATTTGGCAGCGATCGCTTCGGCTGCCTCCAGGACCGAGCGCCCCTCGATCGGAAAGGCCTCTATCCCGAACGCAGCCAAGGCCCTCACATCCTTCTTGCCTTCGACTACGATCGCTTTCTTAGATTCTTTCAGGGATTCTACCCAATCGGTGAGGGTGTCCATTTTCACGAGGCAACGACATCACTTTATCAAAACTAATAAAAACAACCCTCTTATATCCTTTTCCATGATACACAAGTCCATCCTGCTCCGCCATTATAAGCAGAAGCCCATCCAGGAGGCCCTGGTGGAGGAGGCCAGGGACAAGGAGATCGCTGTGAAGTTCTCGAATTACTTCGGCAAGCGACCTGACGTGCTCCGCAACCCTGCTGACGTACTGGAATTGGCCAAGAAGGGCGCAACCTCCTTCCACGCCTCTGAGGAGCGCTGGTCCAACCCACTCCAACTGTCCACGGAGATGTCCAAGCATGACATGGACCAGTTGAGGATCGGCTGGGACCTCGTGCTGGACATCGACTGTGCAATCCTGGATTATTCGAAGATTGCCGCAAAGCTGGTCATAGGGGCCTTGAAGCATCATGGGATATCGTCGATATCATGCAAGTTCTCCGGCAATAAGGGTTTTCACATCGGCATCCCTTACGAGGCGTTTCCCAAGAGGATCGGCAAAGATGATACGTATCTCTTATTCCCAGAGGCCGCGAGGAGGACAGCGATGTACCTACAGGTCATGATCAAGCCCAAGCTCGGCGAGCTCATCCTCGAAGCTGACAGCCTCACCAACATACTGAAGAAGACGGGCAAGACATCCAAGGAGGTCCAGGCCTTCAAGCAGGATTCCATGGGCACAGACATCCCATACCTAGACGTGGAACCCTTCCTCAACATAGACACCATACTCATATCGAGCAGGCATCTCTATCGCATGTCATATTCCTTCAACGAGAAATCAGGGTTGCTGAGCATCCCCATCGACCCGAAGAAGATAGATTCATTCACCAAGGACATGGCCGAGGGACCTAAGGAATTTGGCGGCACAGCCTTCCTCGGGCGCAAGGCCTCTTCAGGTGAGGCAAGGGACCTGCTTATTGCAGCATTTGACCACGCGCCTGAGCTGCCCGAAGACAAGGCCGAGCACAAGGAGTACGAGCTCCCCGAGCAGGCCATACCTGAACTATGTTTTCCCCCGTGCATCAAGCACGGCTTCAAGGGCATGCAGGACGGAAAGAAGCGCTTCCTCTTCGCCCTGACCAACTTCATGACGTGCTGCGGCTGGGATTACGACCTGATGGAGAAGAGGATTGATGAGTGGAACAAGAAGAACCCGCAGCATCTCCGCCCTGTCATGATAAAGGGCCATCTGCGTTATCACAAGTCCAGGAAGCAGAAGATCCTCCCTCCGAACTGCCGCTCGTTCTACCAGGACCTGAGGTTATGCCACCCTGACAACCTCTGTGAGAGGATAAAGAACCCTGTATCCTACGCGAGAAGGAGAGGCTCAGCCAAAGATGGCTCTTCCAAGCCTAAGAAGCGTTGAGCCTTCTTCGATAGCGACCTCGAAGTCATTTGTCATGCCGATGGACAGCTCTTTCAGCCCAAGCTTCTTGTTGAGCGATGAGATTCTCTTGAAGAACGGCCTGGTCTCCTCAGCTGGCACATAAGGGGCGAGAGCCATGAGTCCTATGACCTTTACGTTCGTAAGCTTCACGACCTTGCCATAAAAACCGGCGACCTCATCTAGCCTCACTCCATGCTTCGATTCCTCATCAGGATTCACCTCGATGAAGACAGGCATGACCTTTCCTATATCTTTCGCCCTCTTATCTATCTCTTTGGCCAGCTTCAACGAATCAAGGCTCTGTATGCAGTCGAACAGTTCAACTGCCTTCCCCACCTTGTTGGTCTGCAGGTGGCCTATCATGTGCTTCTCGACAGCTGGGAGAGAAGGGAACTTCTCCGCAGCATTCTGCACGCGGTTCTCTCCGATCAAATCAATCCCACAAGAAATCGCTTCCATCATCTGCTCAACTGTCGAAAGCTTCGTGACAGCCATAAGCCTGACAGAAGACGGGTTGCGGCCAGTCATTTCCGCAGAAGAACCGATGCGTTCCCTTATCCTATCAATATTCTCAGATATCGGCATGCGTCAAAGAGTTGTTGCAAGGTTTAAATAAGTTATGATGCCGTCATCCTCAACAATTATTCTATGATATTAACTCTCTAGTGAATTTATTTATGGGGTTTCGAGGACATCTAAAGATTTATAAGTCAGTTCTGCCAGGTTTTTTCCATGGTACACCGCAAGGTCCTCAGAGCTATTTTAAGGCCGCTGGGGAAGCGTGAAGGGGTCGCGAGACACCGTTTCAATCTGGGTTATAAGCCTCCAGAATATCCTTCTGGCCTCGCGTTGGAATTCTCCAAGCTGGAGAAGCGGATAGCCGAGAGGCAGGACGCGTTCTGGTGGGCGAATGACAGATGGAAGAAGATGGATTTCGATGAATATAAACTAAAGCTGGATAAGGCCTTTGTTACCAACGAGCGGATAATTCGCCTGGCAGACTCTGAGACTGAGGCAGCAAAGAAGGAAAGGGAACAGATCACTTTAAAGAAGGTGCCCCTCATCGAGTTCATCTCAAGGCGGATGCCTGTGCCGCCAGAACTGCATAGCACATTAGAGAGCGTCAAGGAGTTTGAGAGCAATGAAACAGGACTCATCGAACTCTTCGAGAGTAATGTCTCAGGACTCAAGGCCTCTGCCATCCAGATACAGACAAAATTCAAGAAAGAGCGGAACAGGATCCTCATCGTCGAGTTCGGCCTGGAACGCCATGAAGAGGACAAAAGAACTGAAGAATCAATCCAAAGATGCTTAAGAGGTCTGGACAAATGCAGGCGGGAAGCGAAGAGCTATCTGGAGGAAGAGAAACGTCTATTATCACAATATTATAAGTCCCTATACAACCGCCTCGAGGAATTGTTAAAATCATACAGGCACGTCCTGGACACATACCATCCGAAGATAAAGGTCCTCACATTCGACCAAGAGCTGGTGGTGAACTGCATGCCCAAGGCCATGCTGGAAGAGCTGAGCCAGAGGTTCAAAAAGATATATGATCTCAGGGACAGGTTCGCTGAAAGGTTCGAAGGTTCAAAGGAACACGTTTGTCATAGGAAATTTGAGGATTACCCATGTCGGGAAAGACAGCTTGAGGAGATGGGTAAGGGATCAAACCTTCTTGACCAAGTAGGGGGCAGATGGGTCACGCATCTGACATCATCTGAACATGAATATACTGGCAGCAAGCGTGTTGACCCGCTCATGCAGATGGTTGTCAACGGTGTGGTTGCTTCAATATCATATCTCCAGGACCATAAGATCGATTTTGCTACAGCTTCAAGAAGGGCTGATAAAAATCAATTTAACCTTGAGGGATACTCTTTGGCCTTCTCTATAGGTGTTGAACCTCAATATGGTGATGAAGGAGTCCTTGTACAATCAGCGACTCTCATGAAACAGGGGTACAAATTTGCTGTCGGGCAATCAACAGGTCAAGTCACGACATTCGATGAATTCCACCTCTTTGATCCTAAATTCTCATCTAAGGGCCGTTCTCCTGGAGCGGCGATACAGATAACCGATGTTCATATGATCCTCCCCGACACATCAGATTTGAATCAAGAACTCTTCCTCCCTGCAAAAGAGGGCAAGCCGATAGTGAGAGACAGATATACTATCGAGACTAAAGGCCTTTGGATTGAGAATAATTACCCCCAATTCGAGGATTGGTTCACTAAGAAGGTGATCAGATATGACAAGTCTAAATGGGGGAAGCTTATCAGCCAGATAAGAAGGCCTGCCCAGGCTGGACGTCTCGCCGGATTACTCTCAAGGATGAGCTCTCGCGCTCTCGGCTCTGAAGGCAAGGTCCAAGGGACATTGATGATCGTTGATTTCGTGACCCCGGACAGCTATACCTACCAGCAGGACTACAGCGGCCCCATCTTCCAGGTCCTCACAGAGAAGAATGCGATTGCTGAAGCACAGGCCTTCCTGAGGTACTATTCGAATTATGACACACTCCTGAAGAAGATGGAAGACATGGAAAGGATCTTCACAAGAGACCTCGCAGAGCTGGAGCAGTAAACTATTTAAACCCATGTCCTTAAAAATGAGGTTATGGTAATGCCATGGCGCAAGTTCATATTCCTGTTGATACAGCTATTCTTCATTCTCAAGCTTTTTTCTTGGTGGGAGAGGACAACAGGACTGGGCTTGGGTGCATACCTGATCGTGTTCTTCATCGTGTTCTGGATCATAAACTGGATCTTCGGCCAGATTGAGCTCGGCAGGCCTGTCTCGAACACCATCATCTTCAAGATCCTGCCTAAGTTCACCTTCACCCAGGACTGGTTCGGCTTCCTGGTTGTAATATCCACAGCAGTAGGGTTCTTCCTTTCAAGGGCCTTGGTGGGCAGTGCGATCGTGACGTACATAGCTGTCATCCTCGGTTTCATCCTGGCATACCTGTATTACCAGAAGGGCGACCTCAGGCACAAGCTCATCTCACTCCTATGCGTGGCCTTCGTCTTCGGCATAGGCCTGGGCAGCAGGTTCACCTCCAATAGCATCATCGTCTTCCTCTTCATCGTGGCAAACGTGCTTCTCTATTTCCTTTCTGAAGCCGGTTCATGATTTCTAGGCTGTATCTCATTTGAGCCGCGCCCCGGAAACCGTGGTCTTTTTTCCTCGCCTCGCAAAGGCAGGGCGGAGGAAAAAAGAGTCTTGCTCTGGCAAGACCGCGGCTCCTTCTTGGTGCAGAAGCGGATTCCAGACTATATTCAGTTGCCTAAACGTTTATAAACCTCTTGTAGTTTTCTGGGATGCATGACACGACTAGCAGTCATCGAGAAGGAGAAGTGCAACCCTAATAACTGCGGCAACTACCTGTGCATCAGGTTCTGCCCTGTCAACCGCACGGGAAAGGAATGCATTATCGAGGGTGAGGACTTCAAGGCCAGGATACAGACAGAGCTGTGCACCGGCTGCGGCATCTGCCCAAAGCGCTGCCCTTACGGCGCCATCCACATCATAAACCTTCCTGAAGAACTTGACACAAAGATAATACACCAGTACGGCGATAACGGTTTTCACCTCTACAGCCTGCCTACCCCGATGTTCGGGAAGGTTGTCGGCATCGTGGGCAAGAACGGCATAGGGAAGTCGACTGCCATAAAGATCCTTGCTGGAGTACTAAAGCCCAACATGGGGGGAGAAAAAGAGGCAGAGATCGACCAGATAATCGAGTTCTTCAAGGGCAGCGAGGCCCAGAACTATTTCGAGAAGCTCAAGGCAGGAGACATCAAGGTCTCGTACAAGCCGCAGGCCATAGATCAGCTGCCCAAGCTGTACAAGGGCACTGTCAAGGAATTGTTGCAGAAGGTTGACGAGACCGGCCAGCTAAACGAGGTCGCAGAGAGGCTCGACCTGAACCCGGTCATGGACAACGACATCTCAAAGATCTCCGGAGGCGAGCTCCAGCGCCTGGCCATCGCAGGAACTGTGCTCAAGAAGGCCAACCTCTACTTGTTTGACGAACCTACGAGCTACCTTGACATCAAGCAGCGCATCCGCCTATCAAAGTTCCTGAGAGAGCTCGCATCTAAGGATACAGCAGTGCTGGTGATCGAGCACGACCTCATCGTCCTGGACTACATGGCAGACCTTGCGCACATAATGTACGGCAAGGAAGCAGCCTATGGCATTGTCTCCCACCCGAAGCCCACCAGGACAGGCCTAAACATCTACCTCCAGGGCTTCCTCAAGGAGGAGAACATAAGGTTCCGGGACCACGTGATCGCCTTCCCTGATAAGCCGCCGATAAAGGACAAGGCAAGGCCCATACTTGCAGAATGGCCTGTCCTTAAGAAACAGCTCGGCTCATTCAGCCTTGAGGCGGAGCAGGGCAGCATCGAGCAGCACCGTGTCATAGGCATACTGGGCGCCAACGGCATCGGCAAGACATCGTTCGTAAGGATACTCGCTGGCGAGCTCCAGCCAGACGAGGGTGAGATGAAGCAGCTGAAAGTGTCGTACAAGCCGCAATACCTCACTTCAGACAATTCCTTGGTGGCAGCAAAGCTAAAGGACGCAGCAAGGCATGAGGTGCAGCTCATGAGGCCGTTGGACCTCAAAGGGCTGATGACAAAGAGGCTGAACGAGCTTTCCGGCGGCGAGCTGCAGCGGGTTACGGTTGCTGAGTGCTTGGCCCGCGAGGCAGACCTATATCTATTGGACGAGCCATCAGCTTACCTTGACGTTGAGCAGCGCCTCGAGCTCGCGAAGATCATAAATGACCGGCTGCAGGACTCCGGGGCGTCAGCCCTCATTGTCGACCACGACCTGTTGTTTGCAGAGGCAGTCGCAGAGCGCCTCATAGTCTTCGACGGCCAGCCCGCAGTCCACGGTATCCTCAAAGGGCCTTATTCCATGGAGGACGGCATGAACACCTTCCTCTCAGACCTCAACATAACCCTCCGCCGCGATCCCGAATCCAAGCGCCCCCGGATTAACAAGGAAGGCTCGCAGAAGGACAGGGAGCAGAAGGAGAAGGGAAAGCTGTATTACCAATAACTCTATTTAATCGTTGCAAGCAGAAGGATAGTTATGGATCAGGTACATGCCTGGTTTCATGAATCATCTTTCACTTTATCGCGCTTTCGAGAACATCAATCATCCTGCCGCCGAGCCTTTTTGCGGCATCCACGCGCACGACGAAGAAGCTCACCCTGTTATTGAAATAATCCCTCTGCCCTTGAGATGCATCCGGGTCATACCCTTTCCGCCAGGTCTGGATGACATCCGCAACGCCTTTCGCTTGCAGCAATGGCGGGAAAAGGGGGATATCTGCCGCGATTTCCGGATTATTTCCATGATATGCCTGCATCGCCTCAGACATCCTCTTCCAGTCAACCCGTTCTTCAAGCTCCATCCCTTCAGTCTCTTTGTCGATTGCCAATAAGTCAAGTGTGTGCACAACGTCTGCAGCCAGGAACCCCGGCCGGATATGGTTGAGCACAACAAGGCCTGTGATATCTTTTCCTTTTGCCAGCAGTGATTCCCTGTTATAATCACCCAGGATATACCTCCGAGGCGGGGGAAGCCCGGAGAGGAACCCTGACCAGAATGCATCAGACTTTGCTGCAACTTCCTTTATGTACGGCATGGTGCCGAGGACATATCGGTCGGTATCGCTTTTCGGCGATGCAGGAAGCAGTCCCTCGAGGTTCTCGGCCTGGTCGACAAGAAAGGTTGTGAAGCGCGGCGGCTGGGCAAATCCTTCAGGATTGAAGCCCCTCAAGCCATTATGGCCGAGTGCAAGCCCCTGCATGACCAGCTCCGTGTTGTCAGGGTCTTTCCAGTCTGCGACATCGCCTGGAAGCCGGTCCATCAGGATGTACGCCGAGCCGTCGAATACCATGACGGTGCTACCGTTGCCAGTGCTGTAAAACTCCGGCGTAGGCGTTCCAAGGCCGCGCATGTGGACATTTGCATCCTGCTGGGCAAGGACCATCTCCGGCGTGTATTGCGGCGGGTATCTCTTCGCGACGCGCTGTCCGCGGTCGGTTTCCAAAGCCACGACTGTCGAGCTGCTGTGCCGCAGCGGCGACTGCCGGATTACCTTTATGCCGAATCCGTCTTCCAGCTGTTTTAGCTCATCAGGCGACATAATTCGCGGTTCCATCACCCGGCAGAAGACGGGATTTGTTAATAAAAGTTTGCACAGGGGGGGCTCTGTCCTGAGTCCCGGCTTACCGCCACATTTGCGGGCTGAATCTCTTTTCCCGCCCTGCCTGGCGAGGCGGGAAAAGAGAGGAAGCGACAGCCAGCGCGACCAATCCGCCAGAATTAGGACAGAGCCCACAGGGGGCAATATCAACCTGCCCCAGCAAATCCCCATAATGTTTATAAATCCCAGGATTTTTCCCCTTTTGGGTGATGGTAATGCCAGGTACTACGAATTATGAGCAGCCTTCCTTTTGGAGGGGTCAGGACGCTTTGCAGTGGGAGCAGCACGCAGCCAATCTCCGCAGCTATGAGAACATGGCCAATCATCTTCTCGATTCTATACAGGAAGTCAGGGATCTGGATAAGATACAGGACATGTACGACATTGCAGCCAGGAGCGGCATCTTTACCCAGCAAGCCCTCCGCAGGGTGCCGCATCTCCAAGTGAAGGCACTCGAATCGAACGAGGACCATCTGAGGATGGCTAAGATCAAGTTTTCCCAGACATCTGCAGAGGGTCTCTTTGACTCAATTGATAAGTTACGAGACGGCCATCCTTATCCGCCATTGATTGCAGAGCTTGCTGACATGGTAGACCTGAGGGAACATCTCACTGTCACGAGGAAGATGCTTGAGGAACATTTTATGGATGTTACATTCTCACATGGTGGGCCTCATAAGGTGAATGAGTTGGGGGACGGAGCTGGCCTGATTGTCGCCTGGCAGAACGCTCACTGGTGGAGGCGAGCCCCACCAGAGGGGGTGACTAAGGATGATTATCCAGCCCTTGTCATAAACAATGCTTATGAGGCTTTGGATGATAATGGCATTTTCGCTTTGAGCCTGACAGGGCATGACTATGAGTTCGGCGATGAGAAGATGGATAAGAAGCACATGAAGCAACGCCAGTTTTACAAGCACCTGATGATAGCGGCTAACGCAGAGGCGGGTAAGAAATTAGAGGAAGGCTGCCCTTATACTTATCAGAAAGGCGAGCTTGAAGATCTGTTAAGCCACGATTTCAATATTGTTAGACGGGACACCACAGAATTGAGGTATAATCCTGCCCAGCTCTTGGAGGTCTACCTGCTCTCTGCCCTAGGCCCTTTGAAGGATTCTGGCATGGATCAGGATGAGATTGAGGTCGCTTTGAGGAATGCCTTGCTGCGCACCATGCAGACCACGACCTTCCCTAGGGAAGGGATAGAGACCAGCATGCAGATAGTGGCGACCAAGCGTTAGTCCCTTTTGACTACTTTGAACACTACCATCCCCAATAGTATTATCGATGCGACGATCGCCGCTCCCACGAACCTGTTCGGCTTTGCCATAGGTTTGTCATCTGTAAGGATTATCTCTCCAGGATTCTCGGTCATGATAGCCTGAGGCTTTGGCTGCACAACTGCTGCCAGCGCTTTCTGTCCAACTTCTTGTGCCAGGCGCGTGTTCACCTCAACAGTTATCCCAGGCACCAGGCTGCCGTCGCTTGTCTTGGGCCTTATGGTGATCGGGCAGGTTTCGTCAATGGCTTTGACGTTGAATCCAGCCTTGCTCATCCCTTTTCCCTTTATCCGAACCGTCTTCTTCGTGGGCTCGAAGCATTCGTCTTCCTCGAAGATGAAGCTTGTGGCAACAGTGTTGGGGTTGAAGATCGTAAGCTCCACAGTTGATTCAGCCCCTCTGTCCATTTCCCCTAGGTCGACCCTCGGAGGTGAGACCCCGAGGGTCAGGGCAGTTACCGAAGGGAGGAGAAAGAGCAAGATGAATATGCATCTCATGATGCCGCTCCTGCAATCAGCAAGCTCCCGAGATAGGCCCCGCTGGAAGCGTCATCTGGTATCCTCAGCTGCACGCTCAAGGGCACTGTGTGGCTGCTCTCCAGCCCGGCATCAAGGGTCTGCCAGCTTGACGATAGCGGCATGAAGACCTGGCTCATGTTGAGGTTGTAGCCGCAGGTCTCTGGCGGCAAATCCACATCCCCGTTGGAGAACTCTGCTCCCTTGACCTTCATGTCTAGCGGCACGTTGCCGATGTTCTTCAGGGTCGGCTTATCGGCTGTCCCGACATCATCATCCCCCCAGAGTATGTGCTCTTGTCCTGGCTCTGATTCAAAGCTCGTCCCGGGGCTGTCCAGCAGCAATGCAGCGACCTCCATCACCCCGACCCAGACCTGGTAAGAGGCGTTCTCTCTACCGACAGCAGTGAAGATGATTGATCGGTTCCCGGAAGCGTGATACGGCAGGCTCACCGATCCCGTGAACAGCCCGAGCGTGTCATTGTGCCAGTCAAGGCTGAGGTTATGCGTAAGATTCATGAATCTTGCCTGCACCACCAATCCCTCGACGCCATTGTATTGCATGGTGGCGTTCACCTCCACCTCTCTTTCTTCGCCTGGGAATGGCAGGACCTGAACGCCTTCGGCGTCGCTGTCATCCTCTACTTCGACTAGCAGGAACTCGGGCCCACTCCCGATGACAGTGAACTCGATGGTGAAGTTGCCTACATGCGCGGGGTCATAGACGAACGGGATCTCGAAGCTGTCGCTGTTCTGCGGCTCAGGGCTCCGCTCGAGGAAATCTGCCGAGTTGTCGTCTGTGTCCTGGCCGTTGCCTCCTGTCTCGTCCTCCAGGCCGGGCCTTCTCTCGATACTGTTGCCCTTGATGATTATAGGGTGTGGTGTGCCCTCATACTTGTTGTCTTCTATGCTGTTCGGGTCCCCCCAACCTGTTGCGTCTATGACAACATCATCGGCCACGAGGGCCACACCTGAATCTGAGTTGAATAATGAGATCGTTTCCTCATAGTCTGCTGACGGCCAACCCGCATCATCCTTGTTCTCGTCCCAGCCTGTGTCTGCGATAAGGTAGTATTGATGGGGCAGCAATAAGGTCCCTTCAGGTATCTCAGCGTCGGTGTCAGAGCTTTCGGTAGCGATGAGCCAGCCGGATATGTTCACAGGGTATTCTGTGGGGTTGTAGAGCTCGACGAACTCTCCGCCAGCGTCAGTGTTATTGGCCCAGAACAGCACCTCGCTTATCACGATGTTGTCAGCCAGGCATATAGGCAAGTACATCAGCAAAATAATGATTATTCCTCTTTTCATGTGCATCACCGTCCAAGGCAGCGGTCAAAATCCTTTATACGTCTTTTCGAGGCAAATCCGGAAATCCTGGGCCGTGGACCGGATAAATCATCCCTCGTCCCGCAAATCCTATCGCAAAGAAGTGTTGTGGCAATATTTTTTCCGGCAATCCTTCCAGAATTTCAGGCCCGTCCCCTGCTCTCTCCTTTGGTTATTCCGCCAGCAATAAGGTGCGCCACCCTCAGGGGTTCAGGTATGTTGCCGTGAGTGGTCGTTACCTCGATGATTGAGGCAGCCTTATCTTCCGTGCAGCCTGCGCACTGGAAGAGTACCTTGCCGGCATTGTTTATCTTGCCGGCTTTCTCGAGGCTTTCGAGCTGCTCGGTGTATCCCAACCTTTTCAGGGCAGAGACCATCTCTTTCAATCTCGGAGGTGACCGCATCACGACTATGACCGGCAGGCATGTCTTCTCAGAAAGCTCATGTATGTCGATTATGTTGAAGCCGGCAACCGCGATGCCTTTCATGAGTATAGCCCTGAGCTGCTCCTTGAACTTGCTATTGTTCACCATCGAGGCTATCTTGGCGGTTGCATCGGTGCCGTCAACATCAACATCGACCGAAAGAACTCCGTCCAGGAACTTGCCGCCCCTGTAAAGGACCCCTATTATCTTTGCCCTCTTGTCCTTGAACTTATCGAAGGGCGTATCATCTATGCCTAGGACCCTTATCTCTTCCTTGGGCATCTACTTGGCCACTATCATGGTGCTGGTGAGCTTGACCTCTGGCAGGGACCTTATGTTCTTCATGACGAACTCTCCCAGCTCATCAGAGGAGGCTATCTCGAGCTCAGCTATGACATCCCATTCCCCGAACAGTATGTGGAGGTCCTTGACTTCCTTCAGCGACTCTAGTTTCTTGAACACGTTCTGCTCGTTTGACCCTTCGAGGGTCACCAACACATAGGCTTTCATGTTTTTCACCTCAGCTTGCGCGCGAATGTCAAGAACCCAGAGTGCCCTATGCCTCTGCTCTTGGGCCTGACCTTGCGCTCGTTGACTTCCCATTCCCGTTCGATCAGTTCGCAGGTCTTGACATGGACAAACCTCTTGTCGAGAGACGAGACGAAGTCCATCACCTGCGGGACGCTCGGTGAGTATGATACGATGAAACCTCCGGACTTGAGGCACTTGCTGGCTGTGTCCAATGCTTTCCACGGCTCCGGCACGTCAAGGGTCAGGAGGTCAGCGTTGCGTTCCTGTACGCCGTCGTATATGTCGCCTTCCTTTATGGTAAGGTTGTTCAGGCCTAAATATTTTTTGTTCTTTTCCGCTATGTTCAGGAAATCAGGCCTGATCTCATAGCTCACCACTTTCTTGGCCACCCTGGCGAGCATGCAGCACAATGCGCCAGAGCCTGTCCCGGAATCTATGACCAGGCTGTCCTTGCCGATGCCTGTCTCTGCCATTATCAGGCCTATGTCCTTTCTCGGAATTATCTGCGGGCTCCTTGATATCTTGCCGTATAAGTCGATGAAAGAGGCATTGATGACAGCAAAGCCCTTGCCCATATTTGTCTCTGCATCACACCCTTCCTTCAGCATACCGGGGGCTATGAAGCCGTATTGCGTGTGGAATGCCTTGGCTGGGTCCTTGACCAGATAGCTCTTTCCCTGCCCGATTAACACTACCCCCATGGCCAAAGAAAGCGCCGAGCAAGTTTATATATGTTTGGATTCAGTTAACTTTATAAATCCTCGAATCCAGTCAGGGATAATAAAAGAGGCATGACATGAAGAAGATCATAATCATCATCACCGCAGCAGTGCTCTTGCTCGGGATTGCTGCCGCGCTGTATTTTCTGGTGCTGAGGGACAAACCAGAGCCTTTGCCGCAGAACGTGACCCTTTCCAACGAGACAGTCAACGGGACGGCATCTAATGTCATACAAGTGAACTTGACACAGCCGGACATCGACGCCTCTATCTATAACATGCTCCCGAACCCTAATGTCGAGCAGAAGCCCAAGAAGGCACCCGAGCCAGAGCCGCAGTATTTCTACAACATCACTGCGTGGGACATGGACGATTTCCTCTCTACCCTCGACAAGGAGATTCCAGGGATTAAGTACATTGTTCCGTTCGGGGTGAGGTACCTGATAGGCAATGAGACCTACTTCTCATATACTTCAGGGGTCTATACAGCTGTTTTTTATGACCCGTTCTGGATCATCCGGAGCAAATACACTTCAAAGGTGATGGAGTTCCCCGAATTGGACCATTTCAGGATGGGCATACCTATAACTGCAGACCAGTTCTGGGCTGAGATAGAGGACAAGAAGACGGATTCAAAGCTGATGTCTCTCTACCCGGATAAGTATGAAGTGTGGATGAACCTGTCCTGCAGTCAGCTGACCAGCTGCCGTGATATAATGGCCATCCGCTGCACCAGGCTCGCAGGTGAGGAGAAGGAAAGGCCACAACTATATGTTTGGACGCCGGTCGATGCTGAGAGCAGGCGTATGTATGATTTCCCATTCAACTTCCAGTCGGATTCTCTTGACAACCTGAGAGCCTTCGAGCGGATGTATTGTAGGCCCGTTTGAGAAAAATGGATGATATGGGGAGTTAATTATCCACTTTATAAATATGATAGAAGTACAACTAATTAAATGAATCCGAGTTCCTGTTGTAATCTTTCTTTACTTGCCTATTTTCCTAGCCAGAGTATTTGCAATCCAACACCCAGGACCAAGAGTAACCAAGATCCTTGGATGTGAAGCAACCAACCAATCCCTCCTAAAGCTAGGAGAATGGCTGGAGGACTTCTGGCTAGTATGTGTACTAGCGTAGTCATCGCTTTCCCTCACTTAATTATTCAAGCTCTCTCAAACCGTCATTTGAGTAGCGTCTCATCGAGCAGAGATCACTTGACAACGAGGAAGAAGATAGAAAAATTGTTATGTTTTTTGTGTACACTGTCAGGTAGAAAAAAGTGAGGGAAAGTGAATCCAAAGTGACGCTACACTAAGAATCCGCTTCCTCAGTTGAGTATAATATTTTTTCACCCTCTTTTAAATTATAACTTTATTCCACTAAATTATTATCTAGTATTTATTTCTTTCTTTTTTTTTATTGATCTAATAAGAATTAACCTCTGAGATCACAATTGAGGGTTCTATTGGGTGTACTGTTATTACAGTAGTCTGTTCTTCAGGTTCATATTTTACAGGAGAACATTCTTTATACGACTCTAACAATAGATTGTTATATATCTCAATTTTTTCATTATATGGTTCAATTTGAGTATTGTATGCCTCTGTAAATTCATTATATTCATCAATAAGATTATTATATTCATTTAACGTGGTATTATACTCTTCATATGCTGTGTAATATCCACTATTAAAATCATCAATTTCGCTATTTAATGCCTGTCGTTTGTCCTCAGCTTTGTTGTACAATTTTGTACACTGTGCATATTGTTCGTCGGTGATAATATAGAAACATGCACTATCATATTCATAAAGAGACCATTGATAATCAGTATCCATAATCCCAATCTCTTTATATTGATCGTCGTATGAATCAAGTATTGATTCCTGATAATCAACTTTATTTTCGGATTTATTTATTCGCTCTTCATATTTCATTAATTTTGTTGTAAATGGTTCTAGCTCTTTTTCTAACTGTATAATTTCTTTGAGTAGTTCTATTTCTTGACATTTGGCCAATTGCAAAATATCGGGTCCATATTCATTGCTCAATTCTTCCTGTTGCTTTTTTATTTGTGTAATTTTATTAAATGTTTTTCCTTCAGCTATTTCAATTATATTTGGAGTCGATTTTATCTCAATCTCATTTGCTATATATGGTACAATTCCAATCTGGCTTGGAAGAGTTGTTTCAATATAACAATAACCAGATTCATAGTTAGAGTATTCATCAGCACAAGCTAATCCAACGGACATATGCTTTTCATCTTCAAAATATAATAAGGCAACACCATACCCCAATTTTATTAATAACTTGGCTAACAGAATCGAGGTGTCTTCGCAAACACCAATTGAATGATACAGAGTTTCATAAGGATAATTCGTATTATACTCCAAGTCATAGTAAGGGTCAAGGTTAAAAAGCTCGTAACTATTTGCTTTTTCACAATTATACTCGAAATTCTGGACAAAAGAAACTATTGCTAGTACAACATTATCACTATCCTCCGAAGATATTTCTTCCTGAATGATCTGAATAATTTCATCCAATATTTTTTCATCAATTTTATTAGATAAGAAAATCCCATAATATTTGTCTAAGAATTCATTTTCATCCATATCTGATAAAGAAAAAACCTGCTTCTTACTTGATTGAAAATGTTCATAATAACTTTGATATAACAATAATGAAAAGTTATATTCTTGACAATCATATTCAAATATATATTCTGGTTGGTATCTACCACTTTCTTTTAGAGTCAATTGTCGAAATATATCCATCTCAAATAAAAGGGGGCTAATATGAATAATCAAACCCACAAATCCACCAATAAGTATAAATACAATCAAAGGGATAGGTTTTTTCTTCATTTTTTTAATTGCTCTTGAATTTCTAATATTCTCTCATGGACCGCATTTATTATTACTATTGGATTATTTTGCCATTCATTTTTTATCTCATCACTATAACCAAAAAAAGCCCAAGGAACTCTTTTATGAATTTCTTCAATAATTGTTTCGGAATCCTTTTTATTTCCAGATTTTGTTGGGTAACCGATAATATCTTTACCATCAAACAAATTGAATACTAATTCCCAAGTCGTTCCTGAAGGGATAAAATTTGTATAATGTCGTGTTTTCTTTATATATACCCAATATAATTGACTAAAATGAAATACTTTAAAGAATAAAAATGTTCTTTGGCATAACCATGAAGAAGTAATTATTACATTTCGAAATTCAATCTTATTCTTGCGCTCATTTAACTCTTTTACCAGCTCAAGTATGACATTTTTTTTATTCTCACTAAATCTTTTCATTTGAATAATAATTGGAGATTTGTTATAATCAAGATTTCTAATATAAACTAAGTAAAGCAAGTATCCAACTAATCCATACGCACAAATAGAAAAAATTAATCCATAAATAGTCATTAACAGAATATAAGTAATGAATCCAGATATTACTGCAATAAAGAGTGATATTATAAATAAATTTCGATTACACCTTTTAATTTCTTTGATTAGTATCTTGGGGGAAGAAGATTTCTCAAGATGCTTTTTCTTCATGGCTGTATTTAATAGGGTATTATTTAAAAATCTTATTAGATTGAGTGTTTTGTATAGTTACTATTCAAATAGTTCTCCAATATGATACTAATGTCCATTTAAGGTTATATGAACCATGTGTACAATTAAAGAAAAGAGCGGGGGGAGGGACTCTCGCTTGGTTTCGAACCCCCGAATAATCGCTCTGCAGGCGACCGCCTTAAACCGCTTGGCCACCCCCGCATATTTATTGATTAGTGTTGCTGGATTTATAAAGGTTTCTTCTTGCTGAAGAACAGCAGAATAACCAAGTGCCGCACTGCCACTATCACCAATTTCACAAGGGCATGAAGGTAACGGTTCATGAAAATGAAGTGAGCCCGGGGGGACTGTCGAAGCTGCGCTTCTCGGCCGTTGCCGCAAGCGTCAACTATTCGAACCCCCGATCTATTAAGCGGATCCAAGCTGATACTTGAACCCTCAGCTTAGAAGGCTGTCGCCTTATCCAGACTAGGCTACGGGCCCACCGATGCAGAAGAGAAGAAAGCTGTTTTTAAAGCTTTCCTTCTATCAGACCTTTCTCAGGATGAAGTTCCAGTATTCCTTCTTCCCTGTCTTGAAGGAGTTGTAGGTGGTTGATCCTTCTGTCCCGGCAAAGACCCGTAATGGCCCATATAGTATTGTCGGTACCAATCTCCTGATGAGATCCAGGCGTCTTCCGCTGTCAAGCTCCAGTGCTTTCACCACTTGAGGTGTTATCTGCTCCTTTTTCACAAGCTTGAACTGTGAGTCCCTCAACACCTTTTCCAGCCTGGGCACGTCGGTCCTATCACGGAAATCAGCCAACAGGAGATGCCCTCCTGGCTTGAGGATCCTGTGGACTTCGCTCAAGAACCTGTCCATCCCCTCATAAGAATGGGATGATTCAATATTGAGTACTGCATCAAAGCTCATATCATCAAACCCTAATTTCATCGCATCTCCCTGTGAGAAAGACAACCCGGCGGTGTCATATCCTTTATTACAGAAATCGATCGCCCTCTTACACCGGTCAATTCCGACAATTGACTTGGGTTTCATGTATCTGGCTATGTATGAGGCACCTCCTCCTCTCCCGCAACCGACTTCCAATACATCTTGGCCCTCTAGCTTGATGCCCTTGCCGACGTGATCATAGAGCTGGATGGGATACCGGTTGATCTCATCCTCTTCATCCAGCTCTGGTCTATCGTCGTTGGCATAGCCGAAATTCAGGAAGTTGATTTCAGAATTCTTGTCCAGCGAGCTTATGTAGGAATACCAAGTCCTCCACAGAGGTTTCAGCATTGTCTTGATGACCTTATTTTCCATGGGTAAAACTCCCTAACACTTCGTATACCGCCCCTTCCGGAGTGAGGGTGCTCTTGTACAGCTTGAAGGCTTCTACCAGCACTTCGTCTTCCGGGATGGTTACCTTCCAGTCCTGGTCCTTCAGCCATTTTATCCTGGCGAGGGTGATGTGGGGGTGGAACTTGCTGTCTTTTGGAGGCGCTGCCTTTCTCACCTGCTTGGCCAGTTCAACAACATCCTGCTCTGGCTTGATGCCGATCCATATAACTCGCTTGCCGAACATGCCTACCTTGTCCAGCTTGAATTTGAACGGGTCGAAGCGTATCTGGGACAGGCCTTCGATTATCCTTTCAGCGTCCTCAATTTCACCCAGGTAGCTCAGCGTGAGGTGGAAGCTCTTTGGAAAAGAGAATTGACCATGCCCCCTCAGCGCATCCTGAATATACTTTAATTTCGTGATCAATCCTTCTGGGATGTCAAGGGCGACAAATGAGCGCATATCCTCAGCTTATTTTTCGCCTTTAAATACCTTGCCATAACCTTTTTATAGTAACAACAATTCATTTAGCTGAATGAATCCCTTGAATTATCTCCGGCCGGTGAAAGTCATAGCAACAGGCAGGGCGGACGCTTCCCTGGTTGTGTCAACGAAATATTTGACGAAGATGGTAGAGCTTCATACCAATGAGCCGTTCATTGGAGGAGGGGTCGGTTGCGAGGAACGCAGGATTGCAGGTCCTCATGAGAACATGTACATTCTTGGCGCGGTTGCTGCTGAAAAGGCATTAGCCCAAGCTGGAAAAACATTAGATGAGGTGGCAAATGTCTATGTCGCCCATAACGGGAGCGATGAGTTTGTAGTGCCGCACGCATCAGCGATAATCACACACCTTATGGAGAGAGAAGGGAGGCCTGCAGTTGATATCGGTATGGGTTGTTCTGGCGGAATAAATGCAGTGATCAGCTCCTTTCATCATTTGAGGCATGAAGAGCTTTCAAATTTTGAAAGATACTTATTTTCCAAGCCAAAAGAAGCCGCTCCAGAGGATTTTTCCCCGGAAGATTTTCAAAAAGAATATCCTGGCAAGGTTGACCTGGTGATTGTTACGGATCTGATGAGCAGATATCCTAACTGGCGCAACAGGGTATTCTCTTCAATGGCATCTGATGCTGCAGCTGCAGTTGTTCTAGAATCCACCAACGGACTTGGAATGGAAATTTTGCACACAGATAGTGCAGTCTATGGTGGTCTAGGCCCTAATATTATCTTGCGTTCCGGCATGGAATCACTTGTAACAAGTTATGATCCATTGTTATTCGAATCCCCCTCCCATACAAAAAGGCATTACTTTGAAATGGATGGTCCTGAAGTGCATAAGTTTGTAATACGCACATTTGGAAATTGGCTTCCTAAAATTTGGGACGCTGTCCAAAAAGAGTTGGAGACAAGAGGGCGTCAACCGATGGATAAACAAAAAGTGCAGCTGGTAAGCCATCAACCGAATGATCGTTCCCTGCAATTGGGTGCACCTGCTTTTGGTGTACCAATAGAGAATGTATATAGGGAGGGCATCAGGCTGAGAGGCAATACCTCGGGAGCGTCTGCAGTCGTTGCTTTTGATTCGGCCAGAGAAGATCGATGGTTACTCCCAGATAATTATCTATTCTGGTTTTCCATGGGAGCAGGTTTATCAAGAGCAGCAGTCGTTGGTTACAACCAGATGCCTGAATGGACTTCGCGCCCGGAACCAGATGAATTGTTGATAGAGAAATATTATGAGCGCTGGATGGATTTTTTAGCAAAAGTTACAAAAGTGGAAGAAGAACAAAGAAAATTGCATCTTTCCACAAGATTACATTCTGATCAAGAGATAGCATTGTTAAATGGACTTGCATGGGAACTTAAGAAAGAAAAAGAAAAGAAGAAAAGAGGAAAAAAGGGAAAATAATCCTACTTCACATCCCTCAGCCCGGCCGTCTCCACGTAGAAGTTCGCTTCCCCTTCAGGCAGGTTGGGCGAATCAACGAGCTTGGCCACCCTGCTGCCCTTCTTCCCCTTCCTCAGGTATATCCTGAAGGTTGAGGCGTGGGCAACAACATGTCCGCCGATGGCCTGGGTCGGGTCGCCGAAGAACACGTCTGGCCTGGACATGACCTGGTTCGTCACGTACACGCAGAGGTTGTATACATCGGCCAGCCTGAGCAGGACATGCATGTGCTTGTTGAGCTTCTGCTGCCTTTCGGCCAGCGTGCCCCTGCCTACGAACTCGGCGCGGAAGTGGGCTGTCAAGGAATCGACCACGACCAGTTTCACGTTGAGCTTCTTGTCCTTTATCAGGTCCTCGACCTTCTCCGCCATAAGCATCTGGTGGTCTGAGTTGTATGCTCTTGCCACCTTTATGGCCTTGAGTGCCTTCTCCTGGTCGATTCCTGCTTCTTTCGCAAAGTCTATTATGCGCTCAGGCCTGAACGTGTTTTCCGTGTCGATATAGACAACCACCGGGTCCTTCTCCTTTTCCATCATCTGCACGCGTACAGACAACAGGTGTCCGATCTGAGTCTTGCCAGAACCGTATTCGCCGAAGGCCTCTGTTATGGCACCAGTCTCAAAGCCCCCTCCGAGGAGGTTGTTGAGCATTTCGCTGTCGGTCTTTATCTTCTCGACCTTCTGGCGCTTGGCCAGGATGTCTGTGGCGCTCTCGAAGCCCATCTCCAGCGAGTCTCTGGCTGCCTGGATCATCTTCCTGGCGGCTGCCTCGTTGATGCCTGCTGCGTCTATGATCTCGCCAGGGGACGCGACCGCTATAGACATCAGGGTCGTGTAGCCCACAGTCCTGAGCTTTTCTGATGTTGCAGCTCCCACTCCTGGGAG
The DNA here is from genome assembly GCA_018816705.1 of Nanobdellota archaeon. Lineage (GTDB taxonomy): Archaea > Nanobdellota > Nanobdellia > Woesearchaeales > JAHIVG01 > JAHIVG01. The sequence continues at coordinate 3,349 of JAHIVG010000103.1, read as the reverse complement.
CTCTTCGATAGTCTTCTCTTTTGCCATCTGATTCACCTAAGCCGCCTCAGCGGTGTCCTTCATCACTAAGTGTTCATAGGCCTTTGTCAGGACAACCATAGCCTTCGGAAGGTCATTGGCTCTCATGGAGTTGCAGTTCTTCCAGTCGCCGGCCTTGTCCTTGTAGCACCTTTGCAGAGAAATCGTCTTGTAGCTGCCGGTGGTGCCGTCCTGCTTTTCCACTTCGTTCTCCCATACTGAGGCGCTGATGGCTCCAGCACGGAACTTTATCTCAGGCTGTTTCTTTTCCATATATATCCCTCCTTGCTATTCGCTTTTTCTTTCAGCACCCCTCGCGGGGTGGGAAGGCTGCTATAGCAGTGCTATGAAGGAATTCTGGCTGGTTTATATACCTTATCCGTGGATGTCCAGTGTCCAGTGGCTTATGCGCCTTGGAGGTGCTTGATCTCCTCTTCAGGGTCTATGTCCGGGTTGACCTTATTGGCCACAAGCTCGAGCCTGTCGAACATCTGGTTCTTGGTAACCCTGCCCTGGACCTTGATTATCGTGCCTAGAAGGTCTGTCTTGACCTGCTCGAAGGTCTCTGGCTTGTCCTTGAATCCCATGATCTCAGCCTTGGTCTTCTTGGTGAGCTGCTCTGTCTGGTTCCGGAAGAAAACAACTCTCAGGTTTTCTGTGCCGTCATCCAGGAATACGTTTGTCACGTAGGAAAAATCTGGCGTCACAGCGCCGTGCGTGGCGCACTTGAATGCGTCCCCTTCAGGCTTCGCTCTCTTGCCGCAGGTTGGGCAGACCTCGAAGAAGTTAGGGTCGAACACCTGTACTATGGTGCCCACGAGCTCTGCGTCGCTGTCGCTCTCGCTGAGGTCCTTGATGGATTTCCTTGTCGACTCAGGCTCTTTGACCTCTACAGTTACCCCTTCCGGGTTGATCGTCAGCTTGCTCCTGTCGTTTATGTGTATCTCCTTCCTGCCGGAGTTGTCCCTCACGTAGCCACCGATTATCTTTATTACGTCGCCCTTGTTGATGCTTTCCATGAGCTTTGCCTGGTCGTTCCACATCACGACCCTTATCGTGCCTGTCTCGTCCCCCACCACGAGGGATCCGACCTTGCCCTGCCTTTTGTTGCTGGTGAATTCCCTGACCTCGTGGACCTCTACCGCCTTGCCCACAGTCTCTACGTTCCTCATGCCTGGCAGGATGTTCTTTACCTGGAGCTTGCCTGTGAAGCCGTCCAGCAGCTTTATCCCTAATTCATTGGCCACTATGTGGGCTGCCCCCTCCTTGCTTATCAGGCCTGAGAGCTGAGAAGTCTTCTGCTTGATCTTGGTCTCTATGTCATCCTTGCTGAGGTTGCTGTTGTCTGTTATCTTCTGCAGTATGTCTTCATAAGGGATCCTTATCATGTCTCACACCCAAGAATCGCAACTCCGCCGGGCTATTTATGTTTTATTGTTTTCCAGAATGAGGATAATGAAAGAAAAATCATGTTTTGCAGCAGGCCCTGGCGCTCCCTGCATCGTCTACGCCGCAATCATTCATCCATTGCTGGCCTTCCGGGCAGGTGCCGTCAGCGGATAGTACGCATTCGCCTCCCGCACGCTTGCAGGTCTTCTCTGCCTTGAAGTTCTCGTCGAACAGTCCTAGCTGATTCACGGTTATCAGAGTGACGACCACCAGCACGACTATCGCGAGGGCCGCGATGACAATCACATTCATTGAGAGTCCTTGGCCTTTTTTCATCTTTCACCTCATGCCTTGCAGCAGAAGATGTCGTTGCCGCCATCATCGCTTCCGCAGGTACCGATCTTCCTCGGCACGTCTGAGGGGCACTTGTTGTCGGCTGGCGCGCGGCATTCCCCGCCCAGTGTGCTCTCGCAGAGCGTTCCAGGATCAGTCTGCCCTGCCCAGTCGTCTGTCCTGGTGATGAATATGACTGCCAGCACGACGAGAACCAGTAATGCTAGTGCGGCTATTATTATGACATTCATTGATAGTCCTTGACCGCGTTTCATGGGCTCACCTCTGTTTTAATAATGATGCATTATTCCTTGTCGGCCTAATATATAAAGGTTTTGATAGGTTCAACCGCACATCTTCAGCTCAACGAACATCGTCCCGGCAGTCTGGGTCTGCAATGGGAACCTGGCTGACTTCCACTCGTCGCATTCGCCGTTCGAAAGAGGATTGCTGAATATGCTAATTTCATCACTTGATACAGAATCGATAGTATACGCATCGAACTCGTATTCGAATTCCCAGGCATCCAACGTGCTTGTTAGGATAGGATCCTTGATTGTATTGGCTGCATAAGTGCAAACTGGGTCAAGTGTATCACCGCAGGTTACCTCGCTCCCGTCCGCGCACGCAATAAGCAGGTCCCTGAATGACATGCCTGCGCACTCGCTGTCCGTGTGGAGCAGGGCGTTGATGGTGTTATAAGCCAGCTGTGTCCTGGTGAAGTCCTGCCGCGGGCTCTCGCTGGGCATCAGCACGAACTTGATGACAAAGAGCATCCCTACTGCTATGAACATTATGACGAACGCAAGCCCGAGTATCTCCATCTGGGCCTTCATCTCAGCTGCACCCCCACTTTCAGCACTGCGAAGCTGTAGGACCCCTGAATCGGTGAGTATAGGGTCACTGGCATGTTCGCAGTCAGGGTCCTTGTGCAGTCCGGGCATGCTTCATCTAGTGTCCCATAAATGTGGATTTCATTTTGTGGGGGATCTACAGCAGCATAAATGATATCAATACCGACCTCTGTCGGCCCGAACACGCGGAAATACCCTACAGGGTCCTCTTCTGCCCTTGCTACGACCGCGTCTATCTTCATGCTGTCGATGCAGTTCGGCACCGGCACGTTGTCCTTGGTGCACTGCAGGTCCGGCAGGTTGAGTATCTTCTGCGCCAGCTCTATGGCCATGAGGTCCTGCTGCTCCCTGAACTTATCCTGGATCAGCCTCTGCTTGATGTTCATGTAGAACATTAGCCCTCCTGCAACGAGTATGAAGAATATGAATATCACGGCGATGTTCTCTCCCATCTTTATCTGGCTTCGTCTCATCTTAGTACAGCAGGGGGCAGGACTTTATCTGCAAGGCCCTGTTCTCCGCCTTCAGGCGTTTACCATTGTTGTATAAGTCTCTCATCCTATTGTTTGTTGAATCAAAGACAGCGTTGTCATGAATGGATTCCAGGCCGTTAGCGCTGGTAACGTAAGGCGATAGGTCATCGCAAGCTGGATTGGTCTCAGCAGTATAATATGTATAGAGCTCGTCTGATTTTGTTAATAGGGTTCCCGACACCTGCTTCATCCTCTCGAAGGCCCGTTCCATGGTGCACGCAT
>JAHIVG010000102.1 GCA_018816705.1 Nanobdellota archaeon | reverse complement strand
CCCCCCTAAAACTTTCATAAAGCAACAATTCTTTAATTAATTTGCGACAAACTCGGTAGAACACATCACTTCTTAGGCCTGCGGTCAGGCTTCTTGCGGTCATGCTGCTTGTAATCAGGCCGTCCGTGGTCGGGCCTTGCGTGGTCAGGCCTCCTGCGGTCATGCTGCTTGTAATCAGGCCGTCCGCGATCGGGCCTTGCGTGGTCAGGCCGTCCGTGATCGGGCCTGTAATCAGGCCGTCCGCGATCAGGTCTTCCATATTCAGGCCTCCTATGTTCCGGCTGTCCGTACTCAGGCTTTCCCATCCGCTTGTAAGAGACCAGCTTCTCCAGGTGGTCCACCCTCTTCAAGAGGCGTATCTTCTCCTCGTTGACCCTCTCGAGCTGATTGGCATGCCTCTCCAGCGTGAAGTCCTTCTCCTTTATCATGGAGGCAATCTTCTCGAAGCGCCTGAGCTCTTCCTTGGTCTTCCGTATGTCAACGATTATAGTTGATGTTTCTTTTACAGTCTCCTTTATGGGCAATAATGATTCCTGGAGGTCCTTCCTCAGGGCGTCCAGCTCTTTCTTGACCTCTGCGCTGACCTCCTTGCTTATCTCCTCGTGGATCTTCCCCTTGACGAGCTTCAATTCCTTGAGCTCATTGACGAGCCTCTTCCTGAGGTCTGACATCTGTACCAGCTCATACCTCAAGGCAGCATGCTGCTCTTTCATGTCGTTCATGATGACAGTGCCCTCTTTGCTAAGCCCTGTGGCCTGGTCCATGGCCTTTGAAAGTCCCTCTTTGAGCGACTTCAAGTCCTGGCTGGCCTTCTCGATGGATTCTGCTAGTGGAACCAGCTTCTCTTCTATCTCCAGCACTGTCTTAAGCTTGTCGTTCATCCTTCTGCCCTCGCTATGGTCCTATGACACTTGGGGCACTCGTACATGGTGTACGTGACTCCTCCGACGTTCCTCTTGTCCGTCTTGGCCATCATGCCCTTGCACAGGCTGCACATAGGAATCATCATTGCCCCCAGCTTAAAAGGAAACGAGTGGGTATTTAAATGTTTGTAATGGGGTCAGGATGTCAGCACTTCCGGCTCGAGATGAAGCCGACAGCAGAGCTCATGTGTTGGGTGCTCAGGCATATCTTGGAGGACAGATCGGCATTTATCGGTTATGTCCTCTATCCTTCCATCTGCGACCTTATCGATAAATTCTTCCAAGACAGGACCGCGCAACCCGAAATGCACTGTCCTGCCTGCCTTGACCCAGTAATCCTTTCCTGCCCTCATGCGCCTGCCGACAATCCTCCGGTCAGGATCATATTGATAAAGGATCTCATCAAGCCTTGAAGTCCTTTTCTTCGATGAAACACCCTCTTGCATCAGGTTCCTGAGATAATCACCTGTCACGTCAACCCTGATTATGCGCTGTTGATCAGAAGCCCTGCCCCAGTCGCTGCGCCAGAGCATCCAGAGCAATGAGGTCTTGAGCCAGCTCATCCTGATCCTGCTGATGCTTTCGCTGAAGCCCGGGATGTCAAGATACTCTGGCTTGAAGGCCATGAAAGTGGCATATTCTCCTTGCTCGTTCTTGAGCACCCTGAATGGGTGGTCTATCGCAGGCGCAGGAAGGTCCTCATGCCTGAGGTCAAAGGTCTCAACCTCAAGTATCCTGTTGTTGAACCAATCCAAGAGCTCGGCCGGGATGCCGTAGCCGCCCCTTGGTCCGCGCCTGACGATGCCTTCATTGCGCTCAGCCCTCAATGCAGAGACAGTCCCGCCATAGGTGTACATAACTATACCATGTGTGTAAGATTCTTGACCCATTCCTTTCGGATTATACCGCTTGGTGCACGACCAGCTGACAGACACCCACTTGTGGGGCTCACTCTTATGCCTGCCCCCATGCCTACTTATAGGGAACAGGCCTGGCGGCAGGCTGCAGTTCTCCTTGATATAATCAGACTCCTCTTCAGAGCACCTTCTGAACACGATATCATATCCCATAGCAGGGGGGAATGAGGATGCATAAAAAAATCTATCGGGAAAGATTTAAAAAGACTTCAAGATTGACCAGTCTCATGCCAATCAAGATTGACTACGACAAATGCTGCTGGAAGGACGGCAAGTGCACTTCCTGCTGCTGCGGGGGCAAGTGCGAGGGCTGCGTCGAGGCCTGCCCGACCGGAGCGCTGAAAAGAGGAGACATCATCGAGTTCGACCCGGAGAAATGCACTGACTGCGGCGCCTGCGTGGATTCATGCAAGCATGGCGCGATAGCGTTAGAACAATAGCTCAAGTATGGAACAGCTCCTTCACCTGCTGCTGGAAATATTTGGCGTTCTCACTCGCACAATGGATCTCGCTCTGGATTCGAGGGTATCTGCCTAACCTGACGCCGAGAGCAGAACCGGCTGATCCTACGATTCCGAAGATGCCTGCAGAGATGACTCCGCGGATAAGAAAATCTCTCCTGCTCAATGCACGCCCTCCGACACTCGAGGTTGCCCCATAAAGACCGCCTATTCCTCCTATCGCCAAGCCAATATGAATAACAACTCATCATCCTTAACCATGTCCCAAAGGTCTGGGTCCATTTCAGGGATCTTTCCCACTATCGACGTGAGCTCGAGGATCTTCAGCCGGTAATGCGGGTCTTCGGGATCATAATTGCCTGTCCTCAGCTCCTGTATAGTCTCGTCATAGACCGAACTGAGATCGGCCTTGCCTGTCACGACATCCCTTGCGAGCGAATTCTCCTGCGTAATCCCCTCGAGATGGTCCCGCTTGTGCCTGGCTCTCGCCTCTGCTCCGAGATGATCATAAGAATCAATGATATGTAACAGGTCGCTCCAGGAGAATATATCATCTGGGTTATAAGCCATGGCATATAGAAAACATAGCAAGTATAAAAAATTTACTGCATAGAAGGCAATTCCTCGATCTCCTCAACGAGCTTCCTCGTGACAGTTGCCTCCTTGAAGAGGCGGTGGGCGTGATATGTGGCAATATTCTCAGCGATGTTCGGAGAGAGGTCCTCGCCGGGCTTCCAACCGTCCTTCTTTGCCCTGGCAATTATCTCGTCTGACATGGATCTCTTATTATCGAGCATGTCCTCGAACACTTTCAGTAATGCACGCTCCTTCTTGGGTGTTGATCTTATGGCGAATGAGAACAGCCTCTTTGCATAATTGTAGACCAGGTCGCTGTCAAAGCCCTTGTACGCGGCCTGGACCTGCAGCTTCTTCAGCACATGCGATTCGGGCGGGACGTGCAGTCGATGACCTTCCAGCTTGAAGGGTTCTGTGATGCCTATCTTGGAAGGGACGACGTCGAGTTCATCCTCGTATATCCGTTTCATGACAGACTTTATCAGCAATGAGGCAGCGATTATCTGCCTCGGGTGGTTGGAGTCCATGCCCCTGTGCTCCAATGTGCCGTACTGGTTTATCCGGACAGGGTTCCACTGTGTCTGGAGCAAAGAGCCGTAGAAAGAGAGCATCTTGATGTTGAGACCGATGCTCTTGATGAGCTTCTTCCATTCCTCGAAGCGCTCGCCGACCATTGAGACGACCTCGTTGAGGGAATGCTTGTACCCCGGCAAGGCGCCGAAGTCCTGATACTTTGAGTAGAGCCCCTGCGGGTAGTCCAGTATCTTGCCGCCCCTGTAGGCTATGACCCTGCTGTCCTTGCCCAACTGCTTGCCTTGGTAGAATGGCGAGGAGGCCATGAAGGCCGTCAACGCTGGGTCCAAGGCGATGAACATGTTGAATCCGTTGATGATGTCTGACTCATGCTTGAGATCCAAGAACTGCAGCACGCCGATGTTCTTTATCAACGGCAGGTTGAAGGGAAGCTCAAAGTGAGAATGGAAGCCCATGACCCTGGCGGCGATAGGCCAGCGCTGCTTGCCGAAGATCTTCTGCTTGACATCATACCCCTTGTCCTGCCTCATCTCCGGATTGACCTTTCCTGGATAAGTTCCCAAAGGCATCAGAAGGAAGTTCATCTTCTCGGCTGCAAGGGCCAACTCCTCGATATTGTCTATCAGGGAACCGATGACCGAACCGACCTCTGTGTGAGGATAAGCTCCCAGCTCGATCATGTTCTTCCCGCACTCCTTCTGCATGCGGATGCCGCCTTTCAGCTTCGGGGCCTTCTTCATGAGCTCGTCCGCGCCGTTCACGGGCTGCCCCTTGGGATTCAGGAGCATCATCTCGAGCTCTAGGCCGTTGAGGAGTTTAGGCATGGATTCCAGCGAATATAACATACTATTTAAATGCTGCGGTAAGATGGAATTCAGTTGAAAATAAGCACCGGCATCGAGTACTTTATGTCGCCGACCATGAATGTACGGCCATCGATTATGTTTATTGCCTTTGCCTTCTGCAGCTGGTTGGCCAGCGTGGTCTTCTTCGTCGTGAGGACGTGCGGAAATGTTATCTTTCTGCGCCCCTTGTATTTGGGCAGTAGGATGATCTCGTCGCCGATTATCACTATGGATCTTAAGACGTCTTCCACTTGTCTTGCTATTCCTGGAGAATCACCCTTCAGGGCAGTGAAGTATCTCTTGCCGATCTTTTTGGATGCATTGCAGTTGAAGCTGCAGGGCGCATGGCTCAGCAGGGTTGTATCAAAGTATCGGCCGAATATGTTATTGTAGAACGGGAACTCAAGGCCCCGGCTGTTCTGCAGCGAAGGGATGATATAATCATTGCTCAATATCTGCTCAGTCGGCTTGTTCTTGACGAAGAACTTACGGCAGCACTCGGGATAACCCAATATCTTGCCGAAGACATTGTAAGCCTGGAGCTGCTCAGCCACTTTTGCGCGCTCCGCATCGCCCTTGCCCTTAGACAGGTAGACGAACAGGTGGCCCTTCATGGAAGAGCTGCGGTCGACCATGTAACCCTTGGTTGAGTACTCACCATCGAAATCCATCGTGACCTTGAAGTCAGCGATCTCAAGATCCAGCTTGTGCTTCTCGCAGAATCTCTTCACTCTTGGCAGTTCCTTCTCGCTTATCCCCAGCCTAGCAACAGGCTTGGCTCCCTTGAACACAAGAAAAGCCTCAATGGCCTTGGTCATGGTGCCGAAAGCAGAGAAGCATTCGTCGAGCATGACTGGCTGGATGATGATTGGATTAATAAGGGTTTTGATTGAAGTGACAATAAGTTTTATATACTACTTATAGGTAACTACTTGACATGGCTGTTTCAGGATACCGCGAGCAGATTAACGCAGAGATTGAAAGATGCAGGACCTTGTACCATGAGGCAGTAAGCCTTGGACGGGATGAATGGGCCCAAGAAATGCTGCATGAGATATATCAGTTATGTTTCGATGATATATTTCACGGCTATGCGTATCTCCGATTATTCGAAGAAGATACTGAACCGGTGAATAATCCTGAGATAAAAAAAATGTTGGATGAAACATTGGAAGAAGTCACAAGAAACCAACATCGGCGTATTGCTGAGGCGCATCAATTGCTCACTGGGCGATTAGATCCAGTCATTATTCAAATTCCATAACATTTAAATAGAAATAGGATAAATATACTATTAATATGGATAAAAGGCGACTGATAGTGCTTTTACTATTTCTCATAATGCTATTAGTGCCGATGGTGAGTGCTGAGATCCTCAAGATGACTGTCGGCGGCCAGGAATGGAAGGAAGGCCAGAGCATAAGCATCCCAGAAGGCTCAGCCACAGTCAGGGTTGATGTCGAGGGAAACAACGGACCTTACTCTTGCAGAACATACATCCTCGGCCAGCCGGATACGGACTCAATGACAGTATCCTGCCCTGTCTCGCAGGCAATGGACTTCAGCGCTTTAGAGCCGGGCACATACTCGCTCCAAGCGATAGGCTGGGACAAGGACAATACTAGGGTCACGTCGACGGCATTCTCGTTCAAGGTGGAGGCACCGGCGGATGATGGATCGAACGAGAGACATGACAGCCTGAAGGCTGAGAAGTCTGAGCTGGAAAATAACTATAACACTGCCTTGGAATCGAGATTGAAGAAGATCGATGAGGAACTCTTCAGGATGGATGGACTTAGTGAAAGCGAGATAAAGAAAAAAGTGGATGAGGAAGCTGTTAGGAGATATAATGAATGGGGTGGTTCAACCGGCCTTGATGACAAAGGAGAGAGCACCTGGGACAAGGTCAAGACACAGGCCAAGAGACCGAGAAACATCGGCATGATACTCGGAGTCCTCGTATTAGGCTTCGGCCTGATCGGGTTGAGGAGGAAGGCAGACTGGCTTGAGAAGGTCCAGGACAGGCTGAGGAAGACTGAGGACAGCGTCGAGACCGAGCTGAAAGACCTTGAGTCTGATACAGACTTCATGAACAAGATGCAGGCATTGGAAGAGAAGAAGCGCGAGCTCATCGAGGACAAGATACCAAAACTGTTGACCAGAATCAAGAAAGAGGGAGATATCCCGGACGATATGCAGAAGAAGAGGCTCGCCCGGATGGAGAGTGAAAAAGGCACCCTCTGGAATGAGCTGAACCTCCACCTCAAGAAGAAGGGCTATAAGGACCTTGCGGATATTGTTGGGATGCTGGAGAAGGACTCCAAGGGGAGGGATATCAACGTCCAGGAGGCTTTCCAGACACATTTCAACGGCTTTGAGGCTTTGGGAGATTTCTCCTTCGGAGGTAGGGAGAAGGATGCCAAGAAGCTTATTATACGATTCATCAGCAACCTGAAGGAAAAGAATGGTTGGCACGACCCGGCAAGATACCTGTGGGAGACGCTCTTCCCGATATCAGAGATAATGACAGGCACTGACCTGGACGACGCGCTGGAAGAGCTGAAGAGATGCAACAGGCAGGTCGAGGCCCTGGTGGTGAAGACCCTGGACGTGAAGAAGGACGAAGCGAAGATGCTCAACAGGATAATCAAGGCAAAGGTCGAGAATGAGGAAGCGAGGAAGAAGCTGCTGAAAGCGGTAGACTCTGGAAACGTGCACAAGCTGGCGCACGGAGACATGAATCCCATAGTCAAGGAAGTGGAGAATATAGTTGGAGATGACAAGGAGCAGAGGAAGGAGATAGAATACCTGAAGAAGATGCTCGGATACATACCTGCGCTGGACAAGGAACTGAAAGGCTGGAAGAAGGTCATGGAACAAGAGATAAAGGCCATAGATGAGGCAAGAGGAAATGGCTAAGAAAAACAAGACCACATCCGCGGCGCTGAACGCCTATCCCAGGCTGAGAGGCCTATGGGGACAGGACCAGAAATACTTCTACAGGTTCAAGGCAGATAACTCGAACTTCAGGAACGCTATGGACAGGTGGATGAGACACCTCAGCCAGCAGGACATAGCCCAGGCCGCAGCATTGAGGACACAGGAGAGGAGGCAAGCTGAGGTAACGACAGGAGGCTTCATGTCCAGCCTCGCAAGAAAAGGCAAACCTGTCATAGCATTCATGGCGGTAGCGTATGCATTCGGGCTTGCCACGGCGCTGCCATCTGACATACAGAGGCTTAAGGAAAGCGGTCGGCCGTATAACATCGTGTACGGCAGCGAGGTGATCGACGGCAGGCTGATATCAGACCAGATGAACCAGGACAACATGAAGTTCTGGGACTTCGACAACCACCCTGCTCAATTCAAAGCGGTGATCGACACCCCGCCTGAGGAGCATGATGTCGACATATTCTGCGGCTACTCAGAGAATTATGACACTGCAACCTACGCAAGCCCAGGAGAGTATAAAAACCTGGTCAAAGCGGTGCAGGGCGCCCTTGCGATAGCCAACGGGGATCCTGAGGACATCGAGATGATCGAGATCGAGCTGCAGGGCATATCCAGCGCAGAAACAGATGAGGACCCGGCAAAGCAAGCAGCAGAAGGCCCGCGGAATCAGAGTCTGGGCATGCTGAGGGCTGATCAGGTAGGGAGAGATATAAAACACGAATTGACGAACCGTGGATTATTGAACAGCCAGATAAAACTCAATATTATCAATTCAAATGTTGCTGACTTCCCGGACGCTGTCAAGCAGCTGGCTGCAAACACCGGTTATGATGAGCAGGCCATCGCCACAGCGATCAATGAGGGCGGGAAGCCTGGCAGGCCAGAGGTCATAGATGTCATCGCAAAGCAGGCCAAGGCGCTGGTCGATGATGCCAAGGAAGGCCTGAAGCAGGACCGCAGGGTTGATATCAAGATAAAGGTGACGAAGAAACCTGTCGTGCCTGTCGTGCCTTTCGCTACTGTACCTCCGATCTTCCCGCAAGGGGTCATGCCAGGGAAAAATGACATCCGCAGGGTCAATGAACTGATTGACCGCCTCAGGGCCCACAAGAGGAAGCTTAGATCGCAGGTCATCACCCAACATTTTGATTGGACAGCATTTAGAAGGTTCAGGCCGAAGGATTTCGGCCGGAGAAGGTGGGGCTCACCGCCCAAGACATATGATGCGACCGGCAAGGGCCGGCAACATGGCCCGAAGAGCTGGGGCAACAAGCAGAAGAGAGGCGGTGGCAAGGCAGGCCAAAGACAAGGCTGGACCAAGGACACACCTAAGAATCAGGAGAGAGGCAAGCACGGCGGGAAGAGAGGCGGTTCTAGGGGAGTTGCCAGGGCTGCAAATAATAGGGAACAGAAAATATTGAGACAAGTCGGCACCAAAAAGTAAGACCATTCTAGAATAGTTACAAACTATTATAAACCGTCCTGAATAAGTATCCTTGGGTATGGAGTTCAAACTACAGAAGAAAGTAAATCCTAACGTGACTAGATATCAGAAGGACGAGCTGGACATAGCCTACGAGTTCGCAAAAGTGATGCACAAGGAGTTCGGGGGTTTCTTGAAAGCGATTGTCCTGTTCGGCTCCACTGCCAGGAAGGAAAAGAAGACTGCTGACATAGACATCCTCGTACTGGTGGATGACACAGCGACCTTATTGACAAGGGAACTGGTCGAGGCCTATCGCATCATAACTGAAAAGCTCATACTGAATGTGTCAAAGAGGATACATGTAACTTCGATAAAGCTGACGTCATTCTGGCAGTACATGCGGGCAGGAGACCCCATCGGGATAAACATCCTGAGGGATGGAGTGCCTTTACTGGACACCGGAATATTCTCGCCCCTGCAGGTGCTGCTGTACCAGGGCAGGATCAGGCCCACACAGGAATCGATATATACCTATTACGAACGGGCTCCGAGGACGTTGAACAGCTCGAAGTGGCACATGATGCAGGGAGTGCTGGACCTATATTGGGCGGTCATCGACGCTGCGCACGCTGCGCTGATGAAGCACGGCGAGATACCTCCCACTCCAAGCCATGTCTCTGACCTGCTGCACGACAAGCTCTACAAGACCAAGCTCATCGAGCTGAAGTATGTCAGCATCATGAGGAACTTCTACCGGGTATCGAAGATGATAACCCACGGCGAGCTGAAGAAGGTCTCTGCCAAGGAATTCGAGCGCTACACCAAGGAAGCAGAAGACTTCGTCGAAAGGATGGGAAAGATAGTGAATGCGAAATGAGTTTCTATATCTTGTCCGCAATATACATGACTATTCCAGAAACGGCAAAAGCCATAGTAGAATACCAAGCGACCATGTATGCCCTGCCCAACTTGTGACCTATTGAAAATCCTGGCAGGTGCTCGTATCTTGTCTCGTAATGTTCAGCCATTTCTTTGCTCTCTTTACCTGGAACCATCCTTAGGAATCCTTCACCAAAACCCATCCAGATTCCTGACTCGCCAAAAGAGGTATCCCTATTAGGAATTGGGTTATCATCTGCCGCGACAAAAGCATGCTCAAGCATAAGAATGGGAATGTTTAGGTGATATAAAAGAGTTACCGTTCACAAATAATGATCAACCTGGATGGAATTCCATCTTGGTCTGGGAAGCGCCCATGACAGGCACGAGTTCTCGCATCTCGCCCCACCTATGGAGGTAATTCAAGCACAAATGGAGAATTGTATCGTTATTCTCCCTGTAATCCCTTACCATATCATTTATCGTATTGAAATCAGCCTCCTCTCCTGATGGGGGCATAGGCCAATCCTCCTTATGTACAAGATGGCCTGCATTCGGCATCATGCCTTTCCATATCTCCTGGAAATGGTCGTTCCATCCTTTTCCATAAATGATTCCGCCCAACACACCTCGTGAATAGGCCTCCTCTTCGCACCTTCCCCTCCTGAACAGCTGCATCAGGTCGAGTTGTCTTGTTTGCTCATCGATCTCTTCGAGCCTCTGGTCATAGAACTGCCTGCTCTCTTCAAGCTCGGGAAATTTGGCGATCTCTTCTCCTTTGCCGATCTTCATGCCTCTGATTATCCCATAATGGTTGGCAGCGAGTCCTCTCCTATCATATAACAATAGCTCTGGCATCGTCATTACCTTGGAATGCTCGTTGTAGTCCATATGCTCAATCCATTGATCATATTCCTTCAGGAACGAAGGCATTGCCCTCCAATCGACCGATCTCCGATACCTTGCCATCTCCATCCTTTCGTTGTAAAGGGCATCAAGCAATGGTTCGGTCCAGTCCATGATCCATTGCTTCTCATCAACCCTGTCTTTATCAGGTATCCTAACGAACTTTGGATCATACTTGCGCTGGATGGCTACGACCTCCTGCTTGTCCTCACGATCCTTCATCAAAATCTCATGGGGTGAGATTACGCATCGGGCCATCTCCTTCCTTTCAGCGAGAATAGTCTCTGCAACGTCACGCACCATCGTAAGGATATCTCCGTCCATCTGCCAGAATATCCTGTCGTATTTCCTTATTACAGCCCCAATATCTTTTCCCATCCGACATAGTAACTCTTAAGTGATATATAAAATTTGTGCAGAATTCAGGAATTCAAGATTCCCCTTGCAGCAATGATGCCGGTCGCAGCAGCGCCCACGATGTTGCCGCAGACACCGACTCCGTCGCCGGCTACGAATAGTCCCTTGACCTGTGTGGCGAGGTTCTTCTCTGTCTTGACCCTCACGGAGAAGAACTTTATCTCCGGGCCGTACAATAATGTGCTGTCGTTCGCGATGCCAGGGATGAGCTTGTCCAGCTTCTCAAGAGATTCTATGAGGTTGTCAGCTATCCTGCCGGGGAAGGCCATGCTGAGATCTCCAGGAGTCACGTCTGTCATGGTCGGCTTTATCATGGACTTGTGTATGCGGTCCCAATAGCTCCGCCTGCCCTTCTTCAGGTCGACGAAGCGCTGGAGAATCGGCTTCTTCCCGCCGATGGTGTATGAGAGCTGGCCTATCGACTTACCATAGTTTATGGTGTCTGATACAGGATGAGTAAGGTTTATGTCTGACAGCAGTGCGAAGTTGGTGTTCTCGCTCTTCTTGTCGTGCCGGCTGTAGCCGTTGACGCATGCGAAGCCGTCATATTTCTCTGTTGTCACAAAGCCGTTCGGGTTAGTGCAGAATGTGCGTACCATGTCGTCATGCGCCTTGGTATTGATGAAGAACGTCGGGTCCCAGACGATGTCGGTTATCTGCTCCATGACCTGATGGGGGACCTCCACTCTCACGCCGACCTCTATGCCGCGGTGCATCAAGGGTATGTTCAGCCTGCGGCACTCATTCATGAACCACTCGCTTCCGACGCGGCCCGGGCAGCATAGCACAACGGGAGCCTCAGGCGTGCCTTTATTGGTCACAACCCCCTTGACTTCCCCGTTCTCCACTTTCACCTGGTAGGCTTCCTCATGCAGGGCGAAGATGACTCCCTGCTCCTCGAGCTTCTTGACCATGTTACCGATTATCTCAGGAAGCTTGTCAGAGCCGATATGCTTCTGCCTGATGACCAGGAAATCTATGCCGATCTTCTTGGCCTCGGCCTTCAGGTGCTCGACCTTCTCCATGTCCTTGGGATAACTCTCTTCAGGTATGCCGAACTCCATCAGGCGGTCGTCTACCTGCTGGAGGAGAGATTCTGCTTCTTTTTCATCTACGAACTGGTGGAGATCTGTCTTGCCGTGCTTGGCAATGAAGTTGAGCTTGCCATCGCTGAACAGTCCTGCTCCGCCCACACCGGACAGTATGTTGCATGTGGGGCAATAGGCGCATTTGGCATTGACCTTCTCATATGTCAGCGGGCATGTCCTCTCGGATATCAATCCACCTTTCTCGAGGACGAGAACTTTCTTACCCCTTTTACTCAGCTCATCGGCAGCGAACAGGCCGGCAGGGCCTGCGCCGATGATGATCACATCGTGCATGACAGAATCGGGAGGAGGGGGGTTTATAATGATTGCGATTACACAGGCTTAATCGGTCTGGGCAGCCTTTTCCCTGCCGTATGCAATCGCCTTAATTAATAGACCGAGAGTCTTTTCATAATCTTCCTGCCAATTGTTCGAGAGTATCAGTGCGGGTAAAGTCTCATCCCTCTCATAAGGTAATAATACAGCAAGCTCCTTAGTATGCTTCGTGCCGTAAGTTCCGTAATGTAAGAATAGGCCGTAGCTGTAGACCTGACCGTCTACTTCTGGATCTTGGAAATGCGCCAATTGCATGAACCTGATTTCCTCAGGCACTTGTTTCTCTGGATCTTCAGTCAATTCTGTAGTCTCCCTATTGACTGCATCAACCAGGCTTTTGAGTTTGTTTGAGTATGGTCCATTTGTCCTATCAGGATCAGAAATGTCCAATTCACGCTCAACCTCATCAACAAGCATTTGGATCATACGTTTTTGAGTTCCTCCCCTAGACCCACCATAAGGAGCATGAATCCTTGTTACATTCCTGAATGTCTTTGTCAAGTCCTCGACTCTTGAAGGATATAATTCAGATATCCTCACGGTCTTTGATAGGGTCATGTTCAAGCGGAACAATAGCTACTATATAAATCTTTCGTTTTGTAGCCTCTTTACAGTAGTAAAATATATGCCTAATCCACACTACCTTCTCACAGGCGAATCAAACAGATAATAATACATATTTGCCTTAAGTTATGTGAAGCATGCCATTGAATGCATGGATAAAGGGATTTCTTACAGCGAGTTCGGCTGGTGACCGAAAGACATAAAAAGAATCAGTATACTAGAATACAAAGAAGTATATTAAAAAGAGGTGAATAGGATGAAAGAGATACTCTGTATTTTCATGACATTATTGATGGTGTCTTCTGCATTCGCAGCGACAGGTGCGGAGACTTCTGCGGGATCCAGCGGCGACAACCCAGAGATTGATACTAGCGATACGAACCTTTCTCCACCTGAGAGCACTGATTCAAATGAGGTGTCAGACTCTGAGCCGACCCTCATTGATAATGTCGAATATGATTTAGAAGAGGAGCAGAGTGTGTCATCGGCTGCTATCAGGAATTGTGTCTGCACCTACGATGAGACTGATTCTGAGGAATACAAGGAACTGCTGAAGGATTTCAATATGGTGAGGAAGGGGGGCGACACAACGCAGGTCAGCGACATAAAGGACATGCTCTCCCAAGCAAAAAGGACGCTGAAGAAACAGTGCACATGCCCAGACAGAAAAGACGACGAGGAGCCAAGAGCTTTTATGGCCAGGGCCGAGCCCATGATACATAAGGTCAACCACTGCAAGCAGCTCCTGCTCATCAAGGAGAAGATAGAGCATTACGAGAGCATGAAGCAGGAGGCCATGGATACCAGAGGCCTGACGGAAGAGGGCCACAACAACATCCTTGCAAAGCTTGAGCAGGACAGGATAAGGTACCGGAAGCTTTGCGGCATCGAGCAGCCTGTCGTAGCAGCGGAACTGAAGGAGAGGATCCAAGAACTGAAGGATGGGGGCGAGGAAGTGCAGGATGTCTTCTTCAAGCCCGTGGCCCCTACGATAGAAGAAGCCAAAGAATGGTATGACAAGAAGATCGAGGAAGAGATCTCTGCGGAAGAGCCTATAACGCTCATGGGATCAGATGAGCCTCCGATGCCTGACATCTCGCTGATAGATGAAGCAGAAGAACTCATGGCAGAGGCCATTATGCTGGAAGAAGAGGTCAACTTCGAGGACGTGAATGATGTCATCGATGAGATCACTATGAGCGAGGATGCGATAACTGTAGGGTCGAGAAGCGTGAATCCTGCCAAGAAAAGGATAAAGACGATGCTCGGCAAGCGCCATGCCTGGATCACCAAGGAGAAAGAGATGATCAAGATGAGCATGGGCGAAGACCAGCCAGACATCATGGTGATGAAACAGGTCAAGCTCCAGGGTGATAAGATGCTCCTCGGAGACAGGCAGGTCAAGTACACGCCGCATATGGTGAAGGTCAAGACCAAGACCACCATTGTCCTGGACGAAGAGGGTGAGAGAGCAGTCTACAAGATAAAGGAGATGAGGAAGAAGAAGCTGTTCGGATTCGTGCCCTGGGGCTCGAAGGAAGTGGAGCAGACAGTTGATGCGGGGACTGGCGAAGTCATCTCTACCGAAGGAGAGGAAACCGGCATTGTCTCAACTGGCATGTCAGACGTGGTGATGGAAGAGGCCGTGGAGACTGCCTAATTGTTTTTTCTTTTTACTACTTCTAAGTCGCAATCATGCGAAACATTTAAATACCGTTCCGGCACCACACTCTTGAAATGGAAGGCCAGCCTGAGATCGGGGACGAAGTGAAAGAAAAGTATGAGAGCTATCTTGAGAAATACCGTGATAGTGGTAAAGGTCTGCTGAAGAGGGACCTTGACTTGGTGCTCGGCCTGATGAACATCCCTCAAACCGTCCTTGATATGAGCAGAGACCCTGAAAAGAGGGCTGAAGCGAATAGAGAATATCGTGAGTATGCTGTCAAATCCGACATCATGCTTGCAGTGCAGTATGAGCTGGCGGGTCAAGCGGGAGAGAGGGACAATATGCTGATGACAGCCCAGGAGAGGATGGATTCATGACCCAATTCAACCACATATTCCCGGAATTGGACATGGAAAGCGCAACAAAGCAGGCAGTCGAGGCGCTAAGAATGTACGCTGACGTGCAGAAACAGCAGCGAGAGATTGATGCTGCTAAGAGTGACGCTCTTCGAATGATGAGATGGTTGCTGAGACATGCTTGTATTTCGCAAGCCTGAAACTGAACCTGCTGCTCCATAGGCCTATTAACAATAATCCGAATCAGTCCATTGAAGCCATGTTCCAGGCGTTGAGGGAAGTTGACCCCGATATGGGCTGGTATGAAACATAGGGTGGGCAGTATTAAATAGTAGTTCGCATCGGAACCACTTGTCAAACGAGGTGATTCCGGATGCAAACCGTAGATGTTGTTCTTGGAGTGGT
>JAHIVG010000101.1 GCA_018816705.1 Nanobdellota archaeon | reverse complement strand
CTCGTTTTTGAGCGTCTCGCCCTAAAGGGCGGGGTACAACAAAATCAAAGATTTTGTGTACAAGAAATGCTACGCATTTCTTCGTATTCAATACCCCATGGAAAATCTCACAAAGGCGAGATTTTCAATAATTTTTATTTTCCCTTCTTTTTTACGGATTTTTCCATAAAATTTAAATACTAATTGTTACTTTAATAACGATATGGTAAAAAAACTAACAATAACAACTGCCCTAGAACCGTTCCTTTCCAGACCAAAAGAAGAACTGCACCTCGCCGACATCTCAAGGCAGCTATGCGAGCCCCATCCGACAGTCCGACAGCATTTAAATGTGTTAGAGAAGGAGGGAATTTTAAGGAAGCGGACAAAGGGCCGTCTGACCCTCTATTCGTTGAACAATGAAAATGACCTCTTGATAGACTATCTGATGATAGCAGAGAAACAGAGACTTATCATGAGCTGTAAGGATCTTCATTTGAAAGAAATAATTAATCATATCCGCTCGGAAATACCACGTTCTGAGTCGATAATTTTCGGTTCAGCAGCAGTAAACTTTTTGAAGGCTAATGACATCGACTTGCTTGTGATAGGGATGGACAATATCAAGCTCCCGGCGAGATTCAACAAATCTTTACATGTAATAAATGTCAAATCCCTGGATAAAGTAACAGAGACGTTGAAGCAAGGGATCGTCAAGAAGCATCTGATAATTAACGGCTCTGACATCCTGGTGAGGTGGCTCCTCCTTTGAGGCTCAGATGGTGCATTAATCAATCAGAAGGCACTCAATAATTCCTGAAATTTGATGTATTTTTCCGAAATATTCCATCATTTCCGGAAATCCTAACCTCCAGCCCGGAAACCTTCCGGGCTTTACCCAAATATTTCCGGTTTTTCTGCAAAAACACATATTAAAGATAGAAACACCATCCTATCCATGACATCGAAAAAAGACCTCCTCTTGCTCGTCAGCCTGAGGAAGAACTCAAGGGAGACCCTGACCAGGATATCCAAAGCGACTACAATCCCTGTATCGACCATATACGACAAGATACGGCAGTACCAGGGAAACCTCATCCTGAAACATACGACATTAGTGGACTTCTCCAGCCTGGGCTACCATGCGCGCACAAACATTCTTATCAAAGCCCAACATGAGTCAAGAGAAGAGATCAAAGAATTCCTGCTCAAGCACCCTAATGTCAACTCTGTCTTCAAGATAAGCAACGGCTTCGACTTCATGGTAGAGGCTGTCTTCCGCCACGTCGTAGACGTTGAAGGCTTCATCGCCAGCCTGGAGAAGCGCTTCAGGATAGAGAGGGTCGAGAACCATTACATAATCGAGGACATAAAGAAAGAGGCCTTCCTGAGCGATTCACAGCTGTTGGACCTTGTTTGATTTACAATGCGGCCGGAAATCCTCGGGTTTTTTCTGGGCAAGCCATATAAAACCTCAAACAACAAGAAAGACCATGAAAACGAGTTTCGATGACAAGGACATAAGGATCCTGCGTGCCCTGAGGACGGATTCCAGGAAGAGCCTGGCATCGATAGCGGTCGACATCGGCATGCCACATACAACATTGATGGACCGGATGCAGAAGATTAAGAGGATAAGGCCAAGATTCACCACGCTGATAGACTTCGAGAGATTAGGATTCTCCTATCGCTGCATCTTCATGCTGAGGGTGATGCAGCGCATCCAGGCTGAGAAGATAGCCATGATGCCCAACATCAATACCGTATCGTTCATCGACGACGAGAAGCACATCATGGCAGAAGCAGTATTCAGGAACATCCTCGAGGTCGAAGAATTCAGGGAGATGCTGGACCAGTTCCATGACATAAGGCACTTCTATATATTGGAAGAGCTGAAGAGAGAATCCTTCATGTCGGGTGTCTGAGATGGGTATCTGGAAGACCATGACCGGCGGCGGCCTGACAGCAGTCACATATCAGGCGATAAAGAAGACAGCCAAGTCGAACTCCTTCATAGGCAGCTTCTTGTACGGCATGATAGGCGGCGCCGCGACCAAGGCAGCCCTGGACATGGTGCCTCCTGACAGGAGATCCACTTTAGAGGACCTGACACGAAGGCTGCACCACGCGCCAGACAATCAAGAGCCGCAGTATGAAGACATAAGGGACAGGCTTAAGCGCGAAGCTATGGAAAGGAGAGGATACGTCTAATTTCTAGCACCGTCGGAAATCTTCCGGTTTTTTCTGGCAAAGGCATATTAAAACCGTTGAACACCAAGAATGCATAACCATGGAGGTGGTTTTGATGGGAACGACATTGTATGTGACCCTTAATCCGTTGCTAGACGGATCCGAAGGACATGAAGGAGACCTTACTGTGCTGTTTAGGCAGCTTGACCATAAGTACAAGGAGAAGCGAGTGAAGGACATCATATACAAAGTGTTAGACCACGAAAAGGATGAGATGAATGAGGCTTATGTGGGTGCTGACCTTCAAACAGCGCATACTATCAAAGCCTGGCTCGACAACTATCAGGTCAATCCAGATACTGGTGCTGTCAAAATATTGGTGCTCAGTAACTCCACACCCAAGGAAGAGATACCTGTATTGCTCAGTGAGACTTTGGTTGACAAGCTCGAAAGCGTAGTCCAGCATTGTGAAGGCGAGACAGGGAGCGACCAACCGATGAGATATGACAAGATAGAATTTGAGGTCCATCGGATATCGGGCGGCGGTTATTCGCCGAGATAATCATGCTGAAACTCAAACCTGACTTCCTTGAGGATTTATTACTCTTCAAGGAAGCATTCTTGATCCATGATGACCGCATATACTTCGTCAGGCCAAATGATGAGGATAAACAAAATACAGCTCATTTCGGTACATCCAAATTAGAATTGAGAGAGTGCGAAGATATACCCACCTTAGAACAGCGGCTATTCCGTGAAAATCGCTGTAATATCCAAGGTTACATGAATATTTGGATTAAGGAGAAGATCGGCACAAGGATCAATCGTGGAGCATCGAGTGGACTGTTCCATTACTCTACTGATGTTGATGGCTTTATCATTGATCATATCATATCTGCCTATAACCGAAATGAACTGAAAATACATTATAAAAAGCCAGATGTTGAGGCTCCAAAGAGTATAGACGTCGTCTCAGAACTTAGTATGATTCCTTCTGTTATGAAAAGGGCGTTTGGTGATTTATCGATAATGTTCCATGATGGTAATGCATATTCCTTAGGGAAGCCTGCTCTTAATAGAGGAAACTATGTCAGTCTGAACGGCCGAATCATGGTTCCAAAAGCTCTTGTAAGCACGAGTGAATTCATCACAGCTTATGAGAATGTTCTTAGGAGACATGTCCAAGACACGGCAATGAGGATCGGCATCTCGCATTATGGAAGACATGACAAGCATGAAGGCAACAATGGAAAATCATATCCGGATGAATATGCAGAGGGTGAAATCTCATACAGGAGAATCAGCAGCTCTGAGTATAGCCTCATGCTGGACCTCCCTAGGTTCTTATGCAAAATACGTGGAGCTTACTATGATTTCAAGCCCGTAAGGCTTTCATGCCCACTCAAGCGTGAGGGACCTTCCCTATACCTCCAAGATTGGCCGAGAGTAATGAATGAAGGCTATAAACATCCGTTCGTCTATGATGACGGGAAGATATGCTATGATGGAATTTATGGGTATAAATCAGACATCGTCGCTGGCAGCAGGAAACATAATATCGGAAGTGTTGGATTTGCATCCGCAATCGTCTCTGTTCTTAAAAGGGCGAGGCAGGTGATTTGCTATGGTTACACTGCCGATATGAAGGCACCAGTCAACAATATCACCAAATTTCGGTCAATTGGCCATACAACAAGGGATGGTGCTAGGGTATATGCAGTAAGGAACGGAATCGATCCGGACACCAGGATATTCCTGAATGATGCAGCATGACATCGATATTTTCCAGGAATGTGAAGGCATGGGCATACGATGAAGAACTCACAGCCAGATATTTAAATGAGAGAGATAGAATATTAAAGAAGCAGAAAATAGTGGGGAAGAATCTTGAAAAGGAACTTCAGAATGCAGAATCAACCTACTATCGCACACTTGCAAATATCGGTGAAGGCCGACATGAGACTCTTAGCAATACTAAGGCCTTAGTGATAGGTTCGGACTATCTCGCTCAACTCATTGCCGGTGGTTTGGCCGGATTAGGTATTGACAGGATAATGCTTGTCGATGACGGAAGGGTCGAAAGTTCAAGACCTGAAATATTCTGCGGACCATCAAGAACCAATAGAGGACGAAAAAAAGTCCAGCTGATTGCTGAAGAGATTTCGCAAATCAATCCAAATGCTGAAATCAGGCACGAATTTGGCTGTGTAAATTGGGGCAGGACTTACAGGTTCAGGCCAGATGTGATCATAGATGCTACCAATGATCCGATATCAAAGCAGTACGCCTACTCATATTGCAAAGGATTCTCATTCGATAGGCCTACATTCATATCTGCATCTGCGAACAGCATAGGTGGCACTTATGAGGTCTCATCTGGTGGTTCTTTCAGCAATCATCTTGGGAAATTGCACTATTATAACTCTCCACAGCAGGGAGCCTTCACTAGTGGTCTGATTGCAGGTCTTGCACTGGAAGAAGTCAGGAGGAGCCGATTCAAGTATTCAGAAATAGATAGGGTAGTGAATGGAAATTTCCACTATGTAACCGAGGACCGCTGGATAACCCATTATCCAAGCAAGAGGGTTTTGGTTGTTGGAGGCGGTGCTTTAGGTAATGCTGTTGCAATAACACTCGCCCTAAAGGGTTACGGTTCTATCGGTATAATCGACATGGATTGCATCGAAGACCATAATCTGACAAGGCAATTTCTGCTTCGTGGCCGTCTTGGTGAAAGGAAGGTCGATGCCATCAAAGAGCGAATCAGACAGATCAATCCTCGTGTTGAGGTCAATGCAATCTATGGCAAAGTTGGTTCTGTAGGTGAAAATGACTTTGAATGGCTTAGTCAAATGAAAGGATCAAATGACTTGGATACATTGATTGCGTCAAAATTTTCCCTTACCTCACGCCAAAGGGCTGGCGGCGCAATTCTATTGGACCGTGAATCTGTGAGAGGATATGACCTGATATTTGGTTGTCTTGATAATAAGTATGCGAGAGCGTGGCTCAACCAGGCAGCGATTGACGGAAAAATCCTATATGTCGATGGGGGCACCGACGGTATGGGCGGCCAGTT
Source organism: Nanobdellota archaeon (assembly GCA_018816705.1). Classification (GTDB taxonomy): domain Archaea; phylum Nanobdellota; class Nanobdellia; order Woesearchaeales; family JAHIVG01; genus JAHIVG01. Next base: position 34,537 of record JAHIVG010000101.1, on the reverse strand, counting down.
GGCAGCATATGCTCCAGGGCACACCAAATGCATACAGTGTCAGCTAAACCTGAGCAAATTCCCAGATCAAACTTCCTGCGCAATTGATCCGAGCACTGTCATACCTAACCTGATAATCGGGAATCTAATGGTAGATATGGCCGAGAGGACGATGATGGGCCATTATGATATTACTGGCATACAATATCAGCCCTTCACTCAAAGGAAACTTTTCCCTTTCAGCAGGACTGGGGGAAACAAACATGCGTGCTAGGTGATAAAAATGGAAATAATGAATAGGATAAGAAGATATTTTCCTGGAAGAGTTAAGTATATGAACAACATAACTAGCAGTTTATACGACGATAGCTTCCTTGATTACCTCCAACAGAGGCGTGCTCTTGCTGAACAGTTGGTAAAAGATAGGGTCGCCAAGGACCTGAACAAGGGTATAGACGATGCTGTGTCTAGGGAGGTAGAGAATGGTGCCTTGAGCCATGTGAAGATGACGCGCGAGGCAAGGGACAGGGCCCAGGGTTACATATCCAATTTCCGGGACATTCTTGATGGGGCCGGCATCGAGAACCAGGAGCTCGGGTTCTATCTCATATCAGGGGACCAGCCTGTCATCACAGACATCCACCTGAATAAGCAGTGGGTTAACCCAATCCACTGCGACATAGTCGTCAATGAGCAAATGTCTGAGAGATACAGGAGGAGGACTGGAAAGAGGATCGCCAGTTGGGCCCACAGCCACGGCTCACTCAGCGTTTTCCTATCAGGCACGGACATTTCTACACTGAAGAATATCGTCCCTCAATATTATGAGGGATTCAAGCTGGATATTGAAGTCCCATGGGGAGACGACAACCTGAAGTATCAAGTGCATTATTTTCCTACTGTAGTGATGAACAATGCAGGCGATATCTATGCCGCTGTCCAGGTCAAATACCCCAAGGTGACGAGGCAGGGAGACAGTTATATGCCTTCTAGGCATTCAATGCGCCTCGCAAGCGGCGTGCCAATACGGTGGGTTCAAGGCGAAAGACCAGAACCCTATGACGACAAGTCAATACGAGAGGACCTTATGGCTAAGGTTAGGGTGCCATACCGAAGGGGTTACACCCTACTGAGCAACTTGATGCCCAGCCAAGAATCAGGACTTGAAGAACGAGTGAGGAACAATTCAAAGCAATCTTTGTATGTTCAATAATCAACTGAGATCATAATCTCCAAACGAATCAAGGTGGTGAAAAATGAACAACATCAATAGATTATTACCTGGAAACACCAAATCAATACCTAAGCACTCTGACGTGGATAATACTGAATGGTTGGCCTTGAGTAGGTCAAAGGCCACCCGGCAGGCTGCGGTAAATTCAATCAACTTGGAGCTGGACAGGAAGGTGAGAGAGTATGTCTCCAGCCGGGACTTCAGGAGGGTCGTTCTCAGCACTGGCCTTAAGGAGAAGGTTTTCGATTATGTTAACAGGTACTCAACAATATTGAGCAGCAAAGGTCTGCCCAGCCAGGAGCTTGGCATGTTCCTGCTGGCGGGAGACTCTCCAGCCGTATCTGACGTGTATATCCCTCCACAATACGTGAGGCCGGCGTATTGCGAGGTGGAATTCGGCCATGATGACGCTGTGAGAGCCGAGTATGGCAAGGATATCATAAGCTGGGCCCACAGCCACGGAGCGCTTGGAGTGTTCCTTTCAGGCGAGGACAAGAACACCATGCGTCACATCGTGCCTAGGGAGACCAAGGGGCTTGCAACGACCATAGATTTCGAATGGGGGTGCAACAGGCTCAGCACCACATTGAGGGAATACCCTACAGTGGTCGTGAACAACAATAAGGGCATCTTCTGCGGAAAGGCCTGGAGTTATGAGAGGTACGTCATGCGCGATGGTAAGATGGATCTGGAGGTCACATATTCTGATGACAGCCTGCTGGACAATCTTCCTGTCGTCGAAGTCGAGGGTGAGCAGCCGAAGTCATATGATGCAGAGACAATCGACGCTGAACTGCTCTCAAGGGTGTCCATCCCTGTCGAATCGGGCGTCGCTAAAAGGTACACTGTTTACCGCAAGCTCAAGAACATGCCTGACGGCGTTTCAAGGAAAGTTGTATCTGATAGCTCCTTGACAGACAGGCTCAGGAGAGATTGGTACGAGCGGATAGGGGGCAGGGAGATATCAAGATAGGCCAGGATCGAGAATCTCCAGCCCGATGTCCAGCAGTTGGTTCTCTTGGCTTCGGAATATGCATAACACGATAGCCGACTGAAAGCCGCCGGCAGCCATCAACCTTAAGGATTCATTTCCCCAAATACTTGCTTAGCGTGGTGTCCTTCACGGCCTCTTTCATCATCAGCTCTACCTTTGTCGACATCTTCATGCCGTTCTGCTCGCAGAAGCCCTTGAAGTCGTTGAACACGTCTTCACTGATGGTCATTGAGATCTTGCGTTTTACCAATGGGATCACCCATACTTATCTATATTCTTGGAATCAGAAGTATTTAAACGTTGTGGTTCCGCCTAGCCAAGTCCCGGCCTGTGGATCCCAATAGGTATGCTATCGCGACGATGTAGTGCCACCACCCTATCACTATACCCAGCTCTATCAGGTTGATTGCGGCGAGTAAGTACATGTAATACACCGGCCCGAAGATGAAATGCCTCTTTGCCGTGTGGTTGCGCGCGTTCGAGATGAAATACACGAGTGAGAAGATGAAGAAGAGCACGATAAGCTGCAGCGTCTTATCGGTCTCGAACACCAGATATAGCTTGATGAAGAAGAACGCGTTCACAGACCTGTCACATAACGTATCGGCGTAAGAGGACAGCTCTGTCGTCGTGCCTTTGTGCCTTGCCATGGCACCGTCGAGGTTGTCGAAGAACAGGTGCAGGACCATGAATGTGACGAAGAGCCCGTTGTCGCGGAAAAGGAAGATCACACCGAGCATGCCGCTGATGAAAGAGATCAATGTGAGCAGGTAAGCGTGCACGCCGAGCCTTGCCAGTGATTCCACTATGGGCCTTACCAGCCGGTCTTTCCTCTTGCTCGACCACCAATACAACCTGCTCCCTATGCCTTTTACTTTTTCCATGAGCTTCTCCATGAAGTCGCGACCGGATCCGGTCTCTTTTTTCCCGCCTCACAGCCTGCGGGGAAAAAGTAATGGTGGCCTGCGACCTCCCCTTAGATTTTTTACAGAGCTTCGGTATCAAAACCATTATATATATTTAAACATATTGGATGCGCATGTTGAAGCAGGTCATACTTGTGAGGCAGGATCTCAAGCTGCCTAAAGGGAAGCTGGCAGTACAGGTAGCTCATGCGTCTCTCGAGGCTGCGCAGAAAGTGAAGTCAAGGATGAAGGCCTGGAAGTCCAATGGTGCCAAGAAGGTAGTGCTCAAGGTCGAGGACCAGGCCCAGCTGGAGGCGTTCGGAGACGAGGCGAGCAAGGCAGGCCTGCCGGTTGCAGAAATCTATGACGCTGGGAAGACAGTGCTTGAACCGGGTACAATGACCTGTGTGGGCATAGGCCCTGCTCCTGAAGGCGAGATCGACAAGATTACCGGAATGCTGAAGTGCTTATAAAAAGAGGTGGATGATGGCAGAACTGAAGCGAGTATTAGGTTACCCCACTATCATATCACTCGCCATAGCCTCGATAATGGGCACAGGGCTCTTCTTCGGGACGAGGGTGGCTGCTGAGTACGCAGGCAATTCTTCCTTGCTGTCATGGGCCATACTATCTATCATAGCGCTATATATCAGCACTATCTTCGGGGAGCTCTCATCCATGTTCCCTCACGCAGGCGGCGTGTACGAGTTCAGCAAGCAGACCTATGGCAGGTTCTTCTCGTTCCTGGTCGGCTGGCTGGCCTGGCTGGTCGGCATCATCACAATGACCCTGCTGGTCGTTGCAGCCATAGAATACCTCCTGCCTGACCCATCGCTGTCGCTCATCAAGCTCCTGATCTGCGTCGGCATCCTGCTCGTGCTCAACATCATTGCCTATATGGGCATCGAGGCCAGCTCGATGGTCCTGGTGGTCTTTGCAGCTCTCACATTCATACTGGTGCTCAGCATCATAATACCTGGCTTCTTCAAGGTGGATCTCGGGAACTTCTCGCCGTTCATCTCGCTCGGATTCACCCCTATACTCGTCGCCATATTCTTCATAGCCGAGAGCTTCTTCGGCTGGGAATCAGCCACATACCTCTCTGAGGAGACCAAGGACCCTGAAAAGGTCATCCCCCGCAGCCTGGTCATCGGGACTGCAATCGTGGCATTCTTCGTGCTATCTATATCATTCGTCTCCTTGGGCATAGTGCCATGGAAGGAATTCATCCAGTTCCAGGCTCCTCTGAACCAGGTGGCCAAGATCATCTATGGAGGCGCTGCCTTGGTAGGCATAGGTGTCTTCCTTTCCCTGCTCGGCGCTGCCATGGGTGGCGTGGTCACCATGCCCAGGCTGCTGCTGGCCCTTGCCAGGGATAAGCTCTTCTTGTCACAGTTCAACCACGTGCATAAGAAGTACAAGACCCCTTCGAAGGCAGTCATCTTTCAGACAGTTGTCTCATTATTGGTGCTCCTCATAGGTTTCGGCCAATATAAGCTCCTGCTATCGATCCTGCTGCCTCTCGGCTTCTTCATGTATATAGCAATCATACTCGCAGTCCCTATCCTGAGGTTCAAGAAGCCGGACCTCAAGAGGCCTTTCAAGGCTCCCTTCGGAAAGGTCGCCCCTTTCATAGTGGTCCTTTTCATCATTGCGCTCTTTGTCATATGGTTGGTCAGCGAGCCAGCAGCACCATCTCACCTCATGCTCGGGGTCTCGTTCGCCCTGTTCGGCATACCTTTGTATTTCCTCATCGAGCTGTACAATAATCCTAAGATGATAACACGTGTGAATGACCTTACAGCCTATTTCATCCTGCTGACCGAGCGCATAAACCTCCCTACAAAGGTGAGGAAGGAGGTTATAGAGCTTCTCGGGGATGTCGGGAGCAGGACAGTGCTGGAATATGGCTGCAGCGTCGGCACGATGACCATGGCCCTGGCCAAGGCTGTCGGTCCCCAAGGCAAGGTCTACGCTGTGGACCTGTCTGAGAACGACTTGCGGATAACGCAGCGCAGGCTGGAGAAGCAGGACTGGGATTCCAGCGGGGAGCCGGCTGGCAAGGTGCAGATAATCCATGACCGGGAGCAGGCCCAGCGAGTCCACCCTGACATCACCTATGTCGATGCGATCATCTCGGTCGGGATGATGGGTTACCTGCAGGAGATAAAGAAGGTCTTGAAGGACATGCATCGCATCCTGCCAGAAGGCGGCAAGATAGTCTTCCTTGAGTACGGCGATTTCTTCGGCATAATACCTAACGTGGAATGGCTGTCCAAGAATGTGGTCATCGAGAACGTCTTCCGCGACTGCGGCTTCTCAGTGCACGTGGAGAGGAAGAAGGGACTGTTCTGGAACTACATATACGTCTACGGCGCCAAGCTAGGCGGTGACGTGCCTTTCATTTAAAAGGGAATTCCGTGGATTTTCCAATTAATTACCCAAAACATTTAAAAACCCCATATTACACCCTCACCCTTATATGAGGGATGACAAAGATTGTCCCTAAAGGTGAAGTAAATGGAAAGACGGAATTTCAGAGGGGGTTTTGGCCCCAGAGCTCCTCCAGTTCGGGAAGGAGAAGAGTTAGATGTGAAGATAGAAGCCATCGCTGAGAAGGGCGATGGGATCGCCAAGAAGGACGGATTCGTGATCTTCGTGCCGAATGTCAATGTCGGCGACGAAGTAAGGATCAGAGTTACCAAGGTCCTAAGGCGAGTGGCTTTCTCCGAGACTGTCGGAGAGGCGTCAGCTTCAACTGGAGCGGATGAAGAGCCTGCAGAGGACTCAGAGGACTTCGGCGAAGAGCCAGCAGCAGAGGACGAAGAGGAAGATGCACCTGCTGATGACGAAGAAGAGACCGAAGAGGAAGCTGAAGAAAAGACTGCAGAGGAAGAGGAAGAGCCTGCCGCAGAGGAACCAGCTGAGGAAGAGACTTCAGAGGACGAAGAAGAGCCAGCTGAAGAGGAAGAGGCTGAAGAAGAGCTTCCTGAGGAAGAGGACGCAGAAGAAGAGCCACCCGTACCTCCTAAGAAATAGACAATAATTTTTTTTCCTTATTCTTAATGCACTTCATTTAGCTTTTTGACCTGTTATTATGCAAATATGATTTTATAACAGCATTTATTTGGGAAGTGGGATGCGTCGGGGAACCTTGTGTTCCCCTTCCCCGAAGACGGAGTCTTGGGCACAACAAAATCGGAGATTTTGTGTGCAATAAATCTCTGATTTTTCCGCACAAGTGAGCTTTGCTCACTTTGTGTTTGGATCCTAGCCCGCAAAGAAATGCATAGCATTTCTTGCGCGCAAGACTCCGTCTTTGCGTTTGTAAAGGCTAGTGTTTGAATAACCTTATTCCAGTGAGGGCCATGGCCATGCCGTGTTCGTTGGCTGCATCTATGATCTCTTTATCGCGGATGGATCCGCCCGGCTGTATGATTGCAGTTATTCCTGCCTTGGCAGCTGCGTCTATCCCATCCCGAAAAGGGAAGAATGCGTCTGATGCCATCGCAGCCCCTTTTGCCCTGTCTCCTGCCTTCTTGGCAGCTATCTCTGCTGCAACGACCCTTGACATCTGGCCCGCGCCTATGCCGACTGTAACGTTGTCCTTGGCGAACACTATCGAATTGGACTTCACATGCCTGCAGACCTTCCAGGCGAAGAGCATATCCTTTACTTCTGAAGCTGTAGGGTTCCTCTTGCTGACAATCTTCAGGTCTTCTGCATTTACCCCTGGAAAATGCCTGGTCTGGGCCAAGAGCCCTCCAGCAACTTTTCTCAGCTCTAGCCCATGATCATTTTTGCTGATCCTGCCTGTCTCCAGCAGCCTGATGTTCTTCTTCTTGGTGAGTATCTCAAGCGCGTCCTCTTCAAATGAGGGTGCTATCACGACTTCGATGAACAGCTTCTGCATGATCTCTGCCACTCCGGCTGTGCACGGCCTGTTCAACGCAACGACAGAGCCGAAGGCTGAGAGGGGGTCTGTCTCATGAGCAATTTTGTATGCAAGCTTGATTGTATCTTTTACTGCCACCCCGCATGGGTTTGTGTGCTTTATCACTGCTGCACACGGCTCTTCGAAGTCTTTCACCAGCTCCAGGGCATCGTTGGCATCCAGGATGTTGTTATATGACAGTTCCTTGCCGTGCAGCTGCTTGGCCGATGCGACGCATGCCTCATCTATTTGGGAATCCGTGTAGAATGCTGCCTTCTGATGCGGGTTCTCGCCGTAGCGGAGGTCCATCACTTTCTTGAAGGTCGGCGTGAAGTTCGCCGGGAACACGACGTCTTCTTTCTGGTCGAAATATGAGGATATCCAAGAGTCATACATGGCCGTGTGGTGGAAGGCTTTCCGCGCCAGCTCTTCCCTGAAGTCATCTGTTACTACATCGTTCTCCAGCGCATTGAGCACAAGCTCATAGTCAGAGGGATCGACGACCACCAGGACTCGCGCATGATTCTTTGCTGCAGCTCTTATCAGCGTCGGCCCGCCGATATCGATGTTCTCGATTACATCCCCGTGGGATGCACCGCTGTTGACTGTCTCCTTGAACGGATAGAGATTGCATACCACAATGTCTATCGGCTTTATGCCATGCTCTTCCAGCGTCTCTCCATGTTCCTTCTTGGCCAGTATAGCGCCGTGTATCTTCGGATGCAGGGTCTTGACCCTTCCGTCGAGGATCTCAGGGAAGCCCGTCACGTCAGAGACTTTCTTTACCTTGATTCCAGCTTTCGCAAGCTCCTTCGCTGTACCTCCGGTGGAAATGATCTCGTATCCCAGCTTAGCCAGCCGCCTGCAGAAACCGTCGATGCCCTTCTTGTCAGAAACAGAGATTAGAGCTCTCATGATGGCAAGGAGAAATCTTGGTTATTTAAACGTTTTGAAAAGATTTTTAAATTATCTTTGTATACCCTCCAAATATGTCACAAGCACAAGTAAGACATTATTCCACAATTACAGCCCATAAGATGGTTTATCACATAATGGATGTCGAGCTGGGAGAAGGCCGTCGTTTGGGCTGGATCGAGAACATCCCCCATGAAGGAGACTCATTCTATGAGGTCGCAGCTGCTTGGCAACCAAGGATCGGAGATGTCCTAAGGAGATTTAAGCAGGAAGATGTCGAAATTTTCCTCCTGGGCCCCATTGACAAATACGATGTACCAAAAGAAACATTAGAATTCATATTAGGCGAGTCGTACATTAAACGTGAGACCTAGCTTCCGCCGGCATGCATATGATCGAGGTATTTCGCCTGGACGTCTATCATATTGCACGCGGAAGATAAACGTATCAGGTCAATCTTGAATTGTTCTTCCCTCATCTTGCCTTCTGCTAATTGGTCTTCGAGCTTTACATAGAGCCCTTCAAAATGTAGCCAATTATCATGGCATCGGCCATCCATAGGCATTACATTCTCACCAGGAAGCGGCATGGCTGAGACCTTGCCTAGGGCTTCCCTATACCTGATGGATTCCTCCCCACAATATTGCACCCTCACTTTCTCCCATGCGCTCACGACCTCTTGATCAGTCACCTTACCGGCAAGCAGCATTACCACTTCGCTCACCGCCCGCTCCAGTTTCTTAATCGGCGAATCCTTATCCATATCAACTCGGGTGAATGAGATTGTGTTTTTAAAGTTTTAGGCTTTTATCTTCCCCGCCAGCTCCCTGAACGCCTTCGCCCTGTGGCTTAGTTTATTCTTCTCTTCCCTGGTCATCAACACCATCGGTCTGTCCCCACCTTCAGGGATGAATATCCTCTCGTAGACCATCCGTCTCTTCTCGTCTTTGCCATAGACCTTCTCGGTAAGCCTGCCTCTCAGCTCTTCGACCACGACGATCGGCTCCCTGCCCGGCTCGCAGTAAGCAGCAGCTGTCTTGAACCGCATGCCTCTCTCCTTTCCCTCGACTTTCTTCAGCAATCCATCAAACCCGAATTCATGGAAAGCATCCTTCGGGGACGAGCCAGGAAAATTATCAAGAGCATCAAAGTAGATGCCTGTGTCATCTACGATGACCGGCTTCTGCTCCTTCTCGGCGAAGAGCTTGGCATTATGGACAGCTATCTCCTCGACTGAAAGTGACTTGTCTTCCTCTTTCTCTAACGCGAGCTGCCTTACAGAGATGCCTTTCTCCTTCATCACAGCAGATATCTCCTCGAGTTTCTCAGGATTCTTCGTTACTAGAAATACCTCTTTCATCTTACGTGCACGATCCTGCCCTCAATATGCAGCCTTTTTTCCTGGGAGAGCCTCAACGCCTCGACGATGATCTCCTGCTCAGCTTTCTGCACCTTCTCTTTCAATGTCTCAGCTGTCTCGTCCTCGGCTATGGCTACCGCTTTCTGCAATATGATAGGACCTGTGTCAGCGCCCTCGTCGACGAAATGCAAGGTGGCCCCTGTGATCTTGACTCCGTGTTTCAATACTTCCTCGTGCACGTTGAGGTCCATGCCGCCCGCGAATGCCGGTAGCAGGGACGGATGTATGTTCATGATCCTGTTCTTGTACCTGTCCACGAACCACTTGCTCAGGAAGCGCATATACCCTATGAGCAGTATCAGCTCGACATCGTTCTTGTCCAGCTCTTTCGCAACCTCTTTGTCATAGTTCTCCCGCTCCTTGTAGTCCTTTGACTCAATAAGCACGGCCTTAAGCCCGTTCTTCTTCGCCTTCTCCAGCGCTCCGCATTCCTTGTTTGCTATCACTACAGATATGACGACGTCGAGCGTGCCGTTGTGTATCTCGTCTATTATGGCCTGCATGTCTGTGGCATTGGTCGATGCCAGTATACCGAGCTTGATCGTCATTTAGCAGCCTCCTTTGTCGATTCCAGCAGCATGGCGATTGTCATAGGACCAACCCCGCCTGGCACTGGAGTTATGTGTGAGGCGATAGGTTCGACCTCGTCGAAAGCGACATCTCCTTTCAGGTTCCCATCAACTTCAGTTATGCCTACATCCACTACGACAGCGCCCTTCTTCACATGCTCTTTCTTTATCATGCCCGGCCTGCCCACAGCCACGGCAAGGATATCTGCCCGCTTTGTCACCTCTACCAGGTCTTTGGTCCTGCTGTGGCATATCGTGACAGTCGCGTGCCTAGCCAAAAGCATGGCCGCCAAGGGCTTGCCCACGATGTTGCTCCTGCCGACGACAACGGCATTCCTGCCTTCGATCGGTATCTTATACTCGTCCAGCAGTCTCATCACGCCTTTGGGTGTTGCAGGCACGAACCTCGGCTCACCCACTGCCAAGAGACCGACATTCACCGGGTTGAATCCGTCAACGTCCTTGTCAGGGTCCACAGCGCTCAAGACGCGCTCGACATTGATATGCTTCGGCAGGGGCAGCTGCACCAGCATGCCATGAATCCTATCATCGTCATTCAGCTTCTCGATATCAGCAAGCAGTCTCTCTTCAGGTACGGACTCCTGCAGTTTCACCAGCCTTAAATCTATCCCGACCTCTTTGCATGCTTTCTCCTTCAGCCGGATATAGACATTAGAAGCTGCATTGTCTCCGACCTGCACCACCGCGAGGCCGGGCTTGACTTTCATCCCAGAGATCTCTTGCTTGATATCCTGCCTTATCTTCTTCGCAACAGACTTGCCGTCCATTATCATGCTTTCAGCCCTTCGTAGAGCGGAAACTTGCTGCATAACTCGGTTATCTGCCTCCTGACCTTGCTTATCACAGCTTCAGATTCCACCTTCTTGACGACCTCAGCAAGGAGCTCGCCGATGGCTTTCATCTCAGGCTCTTTCATCCCCCTGGTGGTCAGCGCTGGTGTGCCTATCCTTATGCCTGAAGGGTCGAAAGGCGTTCTCTTGTCATAGGGTATCATGTTCTTGTTGGTGAATATTCCTGCCTCATGCAGGGCGTTCTCTGCCAGCTTACCTGTCGTGCCCTGCTCTGTCACATCGATCATTATGAGATGATTGTCCGTCCCGCCAGATACGAGAATCATCCCTTCGCCTATGAGCGACTTGGCCAAGGCCTTGGCATTCAGGATTATCTGTCTCTGGTATTCCTTGAAATCGGGCTGCAGCGCTTCCTTGAACGCCACCGCCTTTGCTGCGATCATATGTTCCAGCGGCCCGCCTTGTATGCCTGGAAATATCATCTTGTTGATCATCTTGGCGTGCTCCTCCTGGCATAGTATCATCCCGCCGCGGGGGCCTCGCAGGGTCTTATGCGTCGTCGTCGTAACTACCTCACATTCAGGTATCGGGTCAGGATGCAGGCCCGCAACTATCAGTCCTGCTATGTGAGCGACATCTGCCAGATGGATAGCTCCCACTTCATCAGCTATCTCCCTGAACTTATGGAAGTCTATCTCTCGGGGATAGGCCGATGCGCCGCTGATTATCAGCTTGGGTTTCTCTTTCAAAGCGACCTCGCGGACATTGTCCCAATCAATCCTGTGGTTCTCCTCATCTACGCCATAGCTGACAACATTGAACAGCATCCCTGAGAAGTTGACAGGGCTGCCATGGCTCAGGTGACCGCCCATAGAGAGGTTCATCCCCATTATTGTGTCGCCTGGCTTGACAAAGGCCAGATATGCAGCAGTGTTCGCCTGGCTGCCTGAATGCGGCTGGACATTGGCATGGTCAGCTCCGAACAGCTTCTTCGCCCTGTCTATTGCGAGCTGTTCTGCAATATCGATGAACTGGTTTCCGCTATAATACCTCTTTCCTGGGTATCCTTCAGAATACTTGTTCGTGAAAACAGAGCCCATTGCCTCGAGCACTGCCCTGCTTACGAAATTCTCGCTGGCTATCAGCTCTACCCCTTGCTGCGCCCTCTTTATCTCGTTGTTTATCGCCTGCGCGATCTTCGGGTCTGTCTGTGATAGGAAGCTCATCATCTCATCCTGCAGTCGATTATCCTTTTTTCGGTTATTATGATGTCCATCGGCTGGTCCCTGTGGTCTGAGCTGACATCCCCGATTATCTGTGACTCGAATGCCAGCGCTATCTTGGGAGCGTCAATCTCACCAAGAGTCCGGTCATAGAACCCTTTGCCCCTGCCTAATCTGTTGCCGTCCTCGTCATAAGCCACGCCCGGGATCACCACGAGGTCAGGCGGGCCTGCCTGGATGCGCACAGGCTCCAGTATCTTGAACATCCCTCGCTTCAGGTCCTTTGTTGATGTCACGCTGGCCCAGCCCAGGGTATGCTTCATGGTGAAAGGCAGGTATACCTCTTTCTTGCCGATTAGCTCATTCACGAGCTCGTGGGTCTTGACCTCTGAATGGATGCTCCAGTAGAGCAGGACTGACTTTGCCTCCTTGAACTCCTTCAGCTGCTTCAGCCTTTGACATATCTTGCTGGATTTCTCTCCCTGGTTCTCAGTGCTGTTCCGCAGCTTGAGCGCCTTTTCCCTTATGCGTTGCTTCATTGTATTTTTTCACGATTATTTTCTTGCCGCTCCGTAGGAGCTTGAGCAGGGCCTTTGAGCCCCTCCCTATGACTATCGTATCGCCATTCCTGATGCTCTCAACCACTTCGGCCGGATCATCGCTGTCGAATAGTGTGAAAGTTACCATGAGGTCTGAAAGCTCATGGGCATCTGAGCCTGACATGAAGGGCTTATTGAACAGCTGGGCCTTCCTGAGCGCACGACGGTTCAATACCTGCGGGCTCTTGCCGTTGATGACCTCTACTGCGTCGAATATCGAGAAATATTTCTTTATTACAGGAAGTGTGCTTGCTACTGAGTACAGCCTGAGTATGTACCTGTAAGGGTGTGCGAATGCGGTCACGCCTCCTAGCTTCTTTGCCCTGGCGATGACCTCTTCTCCTTTCAGCCTGCTCGATCGGAAGAGGTTGTTCTTCATGTTCGGCTTGATATCTTCGTCGAAGAACCGGACAAGCGTGTCCTTGTCCTTGAAATAGCACAGCACATCTATCCCTTCGGCAGCTGTTATCTCTATGCCCGGCACCACCGGGACAACATCCTGCTTCAGGGCCTCTAGCGAGCCTCCTATGGCGTTGTGGTCTGTTATCGATATGCCGAAACCATGCTTCTCTGCCACCCTGAGCACCTGCTTTACCTTCGTGTCACAGTCCACAGAATGCTCTGTGTGGATATGCAGGTCCATGGCTCTTTTTCCCGGGAATCGCTCCTTGTGAGGCCTACCCCTTATGTATTCGCTCATGACTGAGCAGAAATGCGCTTGGTTATTAAGCTTTTTGCTTGGGAAAGGCCTGTTGAAAATCAAAAACCCAACCACCGCAAGCGGTGGGGTATGCCTCTGGTTGGGTTTTTGGTCCGACAAAATCAGAGATTTTGTGGACAAGAAATGCCAAAGCATTTCTTTGTCCTGAAAACTTACCAAAATAATAGTATGGGATAGGCACCCAGCGACCCAAAGGAGTGGGGTAAGTTTTCAGAAATCTACCGGGGTAAATCCATTTGTCCGTTCAATGATATGCTGTGAAGGAAAAAACAGGTGGAAATACGATAAACGGACAAATATGAAAATGATTCAGCCGATTAGGGGGTTTTAACTTTCCCAGCGATACCTTTATAAACTCCCCATCATTCCAGAGGTCTATGGGACGTATCAAGACACAGTTCATCAAACGGACCTCGAAGAAGCTCATGGCCATGCACTCTGAGAAGTTCTCAGAGAGCTATGAGAAGAACAAGGTGGTCCTCGGCGGACTCATAGTAACAGGCTCACCTAAGATCAGGAATGTCATTGCCGGCTACATCACCCGCCTGAAGAGGATGGGCGGATAGGAATTCTATATCATACCGAATATCGCTTTCCCTGTGGGCGTCGTCATGTTCGACGCGAACAAACCGGCAGCTGACTTGAATAGCATCACCCCTATGATCACGCTCACGAACAAGCCTATTATGAAACTTATCACCCACGTGAAGGCTGACCATACCAGCCAGATGAGGATCGACCATCCCCAGCTCAGCCCGTACATCCTTTTCACCAGCATCCAGGCCAGGAAGAAAGACACTGTGAGCCATATTAGCAGCCCTACTGCAATATTTATCCATATGCTCTTGATGAAGATCAATCGAGGTATACTTAGGATCAAGATGGTCATATGCACTATCGCTGCAACCACGAGTGCTGAGAGGAATCGGGAGTTCTTCAGGCTGAATATCTTTGTAGTAAGCCACAGCAAGAGTCCGCTGAGCGGTATCATGATGATGTTGATTATGATCGCATAAGCCAGCATCGCCGTTATATCACCAGTAAAAGCCATCTGAACCACCTCATCCTTTTAGAGAAAGATGGAAATTTAAATACTTTTTGCTAATCCACTAATAACACTTGTGTTGAGATGATGGCACGGCCAAGAGTTCAAGGACGAAATTCCGACTTATAGCGATCGGCATCTGGTTCGCGACCAGGAAGAAATGAACATATCACCTTTATTATTCTTTGGGAAGCCATTCCCTCATCTTGCTTACCAGGTCGGTCTGGGTGATGACTCCCGTTATGTCAGTTCCGTCTATCACGATGAGCTTCTTTATGTTGTTGTCCACCAGCTTGGTAGCTGCGTTGATCACTGGTTCATCTTCGCCGATCGTTATGACAGGTGTGGACATTATGGTGCTTACAGGCTGGTCACCGTCTGCTTTCATGAAATTCCTCACGATGTCGCGCTCTGTGAGTATTCCCTTAGGGATGCCTTTGTCCATGATGATGATGGAACCGATGTTGTTCCGTATCATCGTTTGTATCACGTCCTGGATGTTTGTGTCTATCTCTGCGAAGATCACATGCGTCGACATTATGTCCTTGACCCAGACCATCCCCTTCCAACAATGTGATGGACTTATAAATCTTATGGAAGGCTGTTTTGTAAAATCTTTATTAATGCGGCCACGTAGAAATGCTCATTTTTCGCTGCCCCCAAACCAAGGTTTGGGTCATTTTTTCCCGCCTCGCCTAGGCAGGGCGGGAAAAAACGAGTCCGAAGGACGGCGGCGAAAGCTCTAAATAGGTAGGATTTCTACATGGCCATTAATGCATAATCTTTATATAACACCGTGATAACATAGTCCTCATGCCCCCACTTCTGATAATAAAGAGGCTTGAGAAGCGCTACGGGAAGTTTGTGGCAGTGAAGGACCTCACGCTCACCGTCAACAAGAACGAGGTGTTCGGCCTGCTCGGCCCGAACGGGGCTGGAAAGTCCACCCTGATGTGGATGCTTACCGGGCTTTCAAAGCCGACTTCAGGGGAAGCCTCCATTGCTGGTGTGAGCATTAAGAAGACCAGTAAGCTGAAGCGTGTCATCGGCTTCGCCCCGCAGGAGGATTCCTTCTACCACAACCTGACTGTCTTCGAGAACCTGGTGTTCTTCGGCATGCTCTTCGGCCTGAAGAAGAAGGTTGTCAAGCAGAGGGCTGACCGACTATTAGAGGAGCTCCTCCTCACAGATAAGAGGGATTCGAAGGCAGGATCGCTCTCCGGCGGGATGAAGCGCCGCCTCAACATGGCCATCGCATTGATACATGACCCGAAGCTGCTCTTCCTCGACGAGCCGACTGTCGGTGTCGACCCTGTGTCCAGGGCAGCGTTGTGGAAGGTCATGGAACGCCTACGGAAGAAGATAACGATCGTCATCTCCACCCATTATCTCACAGAAGCAGAAAGATTGTGCGACCGGGTCGCCATCCAGAGGAAGGGCATGATAATCGCCGTCGACACCCCGAAGAACCTGGTCAAGGGCGGCAAGAGCCTCGAGGACGTATTCGTCAAGCTGGTGGAATCATGAAACTTCCCACACTATTGGACAAGGACTTCAAGCTGCTGTTCAAGGACCCAAGGTCTTTAGTGCTGGTCTTCCTCACGCCGATCATCGTCATGGCCATACTTGCCAGCGCCTTCTCGACAGAGGGCAGCTCTGAGCAGATCTCTATCGCGATATGCAATCAGGATGATGAACTGCCGTTCAACTTCACCTCATCATTCCTCATGCCAGAGTACAGAGAGGACTGTGAAGAGGCTGAGAAAGATGTGAGAAGGGGCGAGCTGAGCGCCCTATTGGTCGTGCCAGAAGGCTTCACAGAGAGGATCACCAACGGATACGGCTCGAGCCTCGACTTATATTATGACAACGCCCAGCGGGCGGTCGCCCAGCTCATAATAACCTCCTTCAGGAGCCAGGTCCAGCAGCTCTCCGATGCTTTGGGATCAGAGTTCATATTCTTAGCCTGGTCAAACCTCAAGGAGCTCAACGCCAACCTGAAGAAGGTCCAGGCCGAGCTGGAGATAGTCGACTTGAACATCAGGGATGCCAGGATCAAGTTATTGCAGGCAGAGCTGAGGCTGAACGAGCTTCAGATATCCAACCTCGAGCTGCAGCTGAACATGACATCTGAACAGATAGATGAAAGCGTGGATCTCATCAGGGACGAGATATTCCTTGCGCAGGAGAGGATGGACTATGTCATATTCGAGGTTGAGAATGCTCCTTGGGACCTTACTAACCAGACCCAGGACCTGATGGACAAGTATTCCACTCACTGCGTCAATCCCCTGAACATCTCAGAGTTCTGCGTCGAGGTGAACGCGAGCATAGAGGACCTGCTGAAGCAGCAGAACCAGAGCGATGAGTTCAACAGGAAGCTGCTGGGAGACCTATGGCTCATAAGGTCATCGCTGGAGAACCTCACATCGGCTGTCGATAGCATCGGAGATTTCGATTCGCTGAGGCCATATCTCCAGGAGTTCGAGACAACGAGGTTGGCCGCTCTGGAGAACATCTCTGCGCTGAGGCTCCAGCTGGATGACATGCTCTCCATGGTGAACTCGTTCCAGGCCAACCTTGAGAAGACCACAGAGGTCCTTGATAGGTATGTATCCATCGACCCTGTGAACATAGTCAGGCCGATTGCGCTGACAGAGCTGCCTGTGCTGCCCAGGGCCACTAACCTGAACACGATGGCTCCTGCATTATTGCTCGTCATCCTGCTTTTCATCACCCTTATCACGACAACGACACATATAGTGCAGGAGAAGAATGCGGGTACGATGGTGAGGATGCTGCTCTCACCTCTGCCGATGACGATCTATCTCATTGAGAAGTTGATATACATGCTCCTGCTCGCATTGTTCGGGGTTGCTGGCATGCTGGTCGTGCTGCTGTTCTTCGGAGTCACCTTTCCGGTGGGCACAGGCTTCTTCCCTGTGCTCATCGCAGCGTCTATCGTGTTCATCTCCATGGGCTTCTTCATCGGTGCGGTGAGCAGGACAGAGACCACTGCCATGCTGTCCAGCCTTGTAATCGGCCTGCCTATGATGTTCCTCTCAGGGGCGTTCATCCCCCTTATATTGATGAGCAGGCTCATGCAGGACATCAGCCTCAACCTGCCGCTCACGCAACTGATAATCCAGCTGCAGAAGGTCTCGCTCTACGGCCAGGCAGCGTCGATAAATTCGCTGGCAGGCATATTAGTGCTCTCTCTTGTGCTTTTCGTGATCTCTCTGGGGATAATCAAGGGCCAGCTTAAGAGATAAGGTGTGTAAATTCTTACAGGTCAGCCGTTGCCAAGGTCTACTTCCTGTCAGATAGCAAGAATACTATGCCTATCATGAGTGTGATAGCGATAAGCGAGATGTACAGCCATAGCAGTGGGTATGTCACGGTTCCCGGTGTCTCCACTTCTGGGATGCTTTCAAGCTCTGCTTCGGCCGTGAAAAGCGTTTCGCATCCGTCTCCGCACACGCCGTAGCCGTTGTTGTCGCAGCATGCCTGCCCAGGGTCGCAGTCAGCGTCTGAGCTGCAGAACTCCCTGCATTCATCGTTGTCGCAGTACATCGTCTGTATCACCATGCCTGTAATCGACGATGTGAAGAAGAACGTTACCAGGAACAGCACTGAAATGAAGACGACAAGAAACACCAGGCGCTGGCTTTTCATGGATGATTAGTCATCAAGTGTGTTAATAAATGTTTCCATTTATCGAAACCTTTTTATTCCCTGCAAGAAGATAGTTCTCCATGCACGCGGAACTTGCAGCTGACCGCATCGTTGATGAGGCAGAGAAGCACGGTAATGTGGCCGGAGTGAATGTGATTGTAGGCGAGGCGGCTCCTGCGACAAAGGACGGGATCAGGAACAGCATCCTCAAGCGCAAGCCTGATTGGGAGATAACCATCGAGACCAAGGAATCCAAAGTGAGGTGTAAGTGCGGCTACCAGGGACGGCCGAAGATCACGGGCAGGGAGGAGGAATTCGTACATATCGAATGCCCAAAGTGTGGCAAGCAGCCGAAGATGACCGAGGGCGAGGAGATAGTACTGGCAGAAGTTGTCTTAAAGGATGAAAAAGAAGACGTTGCCCCAGGCAAGGGTGAAGACGTAGGAGAGGAAGAATGACGGCACGAATGGGATGCCTTCCTTTACCAATACCTTCTTGACTTTCTTTCTCGTGAGCTCAGCGATCTGTCTCTTGGTGATGCCGAGATCCTTGATCCCTGCAACCTTCTTGCCTTTCACGATTATATCCTCGGCGATCCAGTCCCCCTCGGTCAGCTTGGATGTGGGTAGCCATTTCAGCATGCAGGTCTTCTCTACGGCCTTGACTATGATCCACATGTACATGGTGATGATGACCAGGGCCACGGTCATCGCTATGGGCAGCAGCCAGGGAGAGCTCAGTAAAGCGGTTGCCGCAATGAGCAGGGCAGCTGTCAGCAGCAGTACCCATTTGGCTGTGATCAGCCTCTTGTCCTGCATCTTGATCTTGAATTCCTTCGCCAGCCTCTCCCGGTTCTTCAAGGCCAGCACAAAGGTCCATATCAATCCGTACATGGCACCTATGAATAGGAAATTGATGACAAAGGCCACCAGATCGTTCTGCCAGCCCATCTGGAAACCGAAAAGCGTGCCCAATCCGATCAGCAGCTTTGAATCACCGCCTCCCCACTGCCCTGTGTAGAACATGAACACTGCAATCACGAAGAATATCCCCCCGCCGAGAAGGCCTGATAGCAATATATTACCGTCATGCATAATCAATGAGGCAAATATCCTGTATCCGAGCGCCAAGGCGAATAGCGAATAGCTCAGCCAGTCTGGCACCTCTCTTGTGCGGAGGTCGTTTATCGAAGCCAGCAGCAGGGCAATGCCTCCCCAAAGCCACAGCTCTATCATGCTTCCAATCTCCACATAGGGGTTTATAAAGGTTTTCTTTGGCGATATCCAAAAAATGTATAGGGGAAAACAAATTTTCATGTGAGAACAATAAATTATGAAGCCAATCTGCCATCATCATCCTAACTCACATGCTAATTTGCCCATTTTTTGGATGGAGCCTTCATATTCTCAGTAAATTATATATACTCATTTTCCTTTACTATCCCCATGCTAGACAGACTGAGGGAACTGAGGCTGGACAAGGGGAAGCTGCCGAAGCATATAGGCATAGTCATCGGCGGCAACCAGCTGTGGGCCGAAGAGGAGAGCGTGGAGAAGGATGTCGCGTTCCGGAAATCCTTCACACATCTCATGGACTCCCTTGACATGTGCATACAGCTGAACATACCTATCTTGACTGTGCATCTGCTGAGCGAGAAGATGCGTGACTCGCCTGAATTCCCGGATTTCATGAACACACTGATAGAATTCCTGGATAAGCTGCATGACTCAAAGATGATCCACACGAACCAGGTCAAGATATCAATCTTCGGCAAATGGTACAAGCTGCCGGACAGGATGGTCAACTCGATAAAGTCTGTGCTGAACAAGACTGCGGGTTATGACAAGCTCTTCCTGAACCTCTGCATAAACTATGACGGCCAGGACGAGATAGTGGACGCATGCAGGCTTATAGGCAAGCAGATAAGCATGGGACGGATAGACCCTGACCTCGTCAACAGGCAGACCATAAAGGAGAACCTATATACAGCATCATTCCTGCCTGTCGGCCTCCTTATAGTGACCGGCCCGTACAAGAGCAATGAAGGATTCCTCCTTTGGGACACAAAGCATGCTGCAATATATTTTGCTAAGAAGAACTGGCTCGAGTTCCAGCGACAGGACTTCTTCGAAGCGCTGCGCTTCCACCAGAGAGCATGACGACCGCTCTCGCTTCAGGGACATTTGATTTGATCCATCCTGGCCATCTGGACTATCTTAGGCAGGCCAAGAAGCATGGAGACAGGCTTATTGTGTTGGTGGCGCGGGACGAGACCGTCATGCACATCAAGGGGAAGAGGCCTCTGAACAACGAGAGGACGAGGCTGGAGAGGATATCCCACCTTGAGATAGTGCACACGGCTTTCCTCGGCAGCATGACAGACCATTATACTTTCCTCGACGAGAAGCCTGACGTGGTCTGCCTGGGCTATGACCAGCATGACTTCACAGGACAGTTGGAGGGCGAGATCAGGAAGCGAGGACTCAAGACCAAGATAGTGAGGCTGAAGCCCTTCAAGCCCGAGAAGTGGAAGAGCTCAAAAGTATGACCTCTCATTAATGGTTACTCTTCTTTAAATACTAACTATGCAGAATATTCTTTGTTGTCAAGAACAACCGGTCGTAGAATTCAGTTGTTTCAACCCAGTTTGAAGTCATCGCCAGGATTATATATGTCAACCCTTATTCAGGAGGTATGAGACGCATGAACAAGAAGATCATAATCGGAAGTGCAATCATGGTCAGTGTTATACTCACGGCCCTCATCTTTCTTTTCTTCGCCTATTTCGGTGTATTGAGTCCCAGTAACATGTTACCGAGAGGTAAAGCTATGGGCCAATATGAGAGTGCATTAGATAGTGGAAAATATGCCTCTTCCTCAATGATTGCCGAAGGAGCCGGCGATGCCATGTACTTCCAGGACTACGGTACGAACGCCTTTGTCAGGACAAAAGATGACAGGCTCTCCACCTTCGGCCTGGACGTGGACACTGCATCCTACACCGTTGCCAAGAACTTCATAATGCGTGGAGAGCTTCCTCCTCCTGCTGCCATCCGGCCTGAGGAATTGATAAACTATTTTGACTATCAATACCCGGATCCCATGGACAAGCTGGGCATCTATATAGAGGTAGCCCCCTCCCCGTTCGATGAGGACATCCAGATGTTGAGGATAGGCATCAAGTCCAGGCAGGACTTCAGGGACAAGGATGCCATACTCACGCTCGTGATCGACGTCTCAGGCTCCATGAACAAGGAGAACCGGCTGGGCTTGCTGAAGAAATCCCTCAGGCATCTGGTGGAGCAGCTCACTTCAACAGACCGCGTCGCCATAGTCAAATACAACACCCAGGCTGTCATGGTTCAGGACTACACTGGCAACAAGCAGCTATTGCTGGATGCGATAGACTCATTGTCAGCCCAGGGCTCTACTAACGCGGAGGCCGGCCTGAAACTGGGCTATTCTCAGGCGGACAAGGCCTTCAGGGCAGACTCAATCAACCGTGTCATCATGCTCTCCGATGGCGTAGCGAATGTAGGCAACACCTCTGCTGATTCCATATTAAGCCAGCTTATCACCTACAAGCAGAAGGGCATCACTCTTACTGCCATCGGCGTGGGTATGGGCAATTATAACGATGTCCTGCTCGAGCAGCTCGCAGACAAGGGGGATGGCAACTACTATTACATCAATGAGTTCGATGAGGCCAAGCGCGTCTTCCAGGAGCAGCTTTCGGGAACATTGCAGGTCATCGCCCGTGATGCAAAGGTCCAAGTGGACTTCAACCCGGATGTGGTGAAGAGATACAGGCTTATCGGATATGCCAATCGGGAGATTGCAGACGATGAGTTCCGCACGGCTTCTGACGGCGGAGAGATAGGCGCAGGCCACCAGGTGACTGCTATATACGAGCTTGAACTGAAGGGTGATGCTGGTAACCTGGGCAAGGTCTATCTACGGTTCACAGACCCTGATACCGACGCTGAGCGCGAGATCTACTCCGAGATATATCCAGGCCTGGGTTCATTCGATGCAGCTTCTGACAGGTTCAAGATGGCAGTGGCTGTAGCGAGATTCGCCCAGATACTAAAGATGAGCCAGCCTCCGCCCACGATAGCGGATGTGGACAGGATTGTACAATCATTGGAGCCTTTGGACGACCGCGAGACAGATTTCCGGGACGTCATATATAATACCAAGAGATTGATCGAGATGGAGGTATCAAAATGAGAAATATGATATTGTTGTTGGTTGTATTGGCGGTGTTGCCGAATGTCTTTGGATTATCGATAGCCATGCCCGAACAGGTCGTTGATGACCTACAGTTCGTGACTTCAGCCAGGCAGTACTACAGCGTGGTCTTCGACGGGGAGGGCGAGGCTATCGTGACCTTGAGGCTGATGATACAGAACACGGAGGAGACAGACATCGGGAGGGTCAATGTGGAGCTGCCAGGCGAGTTCATCACATTCTTCGGAGTGATGCAGGAGACCTCCGGCTATGACAAGGAGACCTGCCAAGAATGGACCTCTGGCTGTGTTGAATACGGCCAGGGGCAGACCTGCGTGGAATATGACTTTGAGGGAGAATGCGTGAAGTATGAGAGGCCCTGCCTGAATGAGGGACAGGTCTGTTCGAGATACAGTACCACGAGGGTGAATGAGAATGTCTTCCGCAAGATAGACGTCGTGCCTGAGCAGTATTCGGATTCCATCGTGATACCGATAGAATTGCTCTCCCCGATCAAGTCTAACGGCCAGACCAACATCCTGATGATGTACAAGGCTGAAGGCTTTGTCGACAGCACAGTCGGACTGCACAAGTTCGCCTTCGAGACTGCCAAGCTGCAGTACATGACGAGCAACATGAGGGTTGCGGTGAACGTGCAGGACGGCCTCCGCCTGAAAGGCACCTCTGCAAGAGTAAACTACGAGCCCAGCTTCGGCATGTTCTCGAAGGTTATGGAAGCAGAATCCTTGACAGCAGACCAGGCCAGGTCTGTGTATAGCTATTCAAACAACATTATGTACCAGAGCGGCTATGTCAAGACAGCCACATACCTGGACCCGCATGAGAGCTTCACTGTGAAGGGCAAGTATGCCCGGAGCTGGGGTAGGCTCTACCTGGGCAGCATTGTCCTATGGACCTTGGTAGGTGCTGCCATGATAGCTTTCCTCGTGTACGGCTCAAGGAAGATAATGGGTGCGCACAAGGGGAAGGTTGTCAGCCATAGCGAGAAGAACCGCTTTATTGTACCGTTCTTAGGTGGTCTGTTCACGGCCATAATCGTAGCACTGATCTGGGTGGTGTCTATCGTGATCATCTATACGATCAGCAAGGCATTCGGGACACCCTTCTTCGGCTTGATATTAGTCTTGTTTACGATCATGATAACCCTTGCAGTGATGATAGGAGCTCCGATATTCATCGGCAGCAAGTTCGGGCCCGCAACAGGTGTTTTCATCATGCTGTCCATGCTCGGCTGGCTGTTCCTGTTCTCGGTGATAATCTTCGTGACCTACAGCATCATGATGCGGCAGGTGTTCATTTATTGATTTTTTATTTTTTTCACTTGCAACAACATCGGCGCGCTGGGAAAATGGCAATACCACTGGCGCGCGGCGAGGCAGACCATGTTCCTATGCGAAGTGTAGGGTTATGGTCTGACGAGTAGGACAAATCGGCACGTGCTCAGAAATCGAAGATTTCTGGCACACAGAAATTGCTGGAGGCAATTTCTCGCGATTTGGCCGTCGCGCCGCCAGGAGTGGTGTTGCCTACCGGATTATAGTAATGTTTTTAAATGGAATACTAAATTCTCCTCATCATGGGCTCGTAGTCTAGTGGCTATGCGTGGAAATCTGAGATTTCCGGCATCTTTGGTGCCGGCACCACAGATGACGTCGCCTCGACATGGCGGAGGTCCCCGGTTCGAGACACAGCGAAAATCCGGGCGGGCCCATTCTATTTATCCTGTTGAGCGCTGGGATAAAGATGGCCTAATATGTCAATCCCTGTGTTCCTCTTAATAATGCTTGCTCTGTTAAACAAATATGACCATAAGAAGGAAATGGCTGCAAGAGCATCATTTGAATGGTTGAATAATTCTTCTTTATTTGTGAGTGCATAACCAGTTATGACCCCAACCATATTCCTCGTCGCCTTATTATCATCTCCCCATGCCCTGGCTGTCGCGATTCCCGCAAGGCCTAGTGCTATGAGTTCCTTATACTGGGCCATGGTCTCTGAAAACTGGCCTCCGTCGCCCTCATGATTCAATAAAGCTCCTGCGAATATGCACACTCCCCAGTCCCAATGATCCTTGATAAGGTTATACGTATCGGCGAAGAATCCCTGCATCGCATTATCGATATATTCACCCGGATTCCTGGCCATGTCGTCTAGAGCGGATATGCAATATCCGTTCAATTCGGCCAGCTTTTCATCGATATATTGCTTGACTGCCATTTTATTGTATTAAGATTTTCAGGTTAATCAATCTTACGCCCTTTCGATGTTGAGCCTAGCATCGCTCCTTTTGGGTTCTGCGTCCAGCATCTCCTGTATCTTCTGGCAGGGGTCTGTCCAGCCTCTTGTCGTGTCTGGGTCGCTGTGAGTCCATTTATGCTTCTCATCATTCACCTGATACAACATAAATGGTACGCCCTTCTTGTCCCTGAGGAATATGTACATGGATTCTGTCTTCTTCCCGCCGTTGCTCTCATGTATCATGAGCTTGTCCGTCTGTATGGTGTCAAGGCCGGTGATATAGACGAATGCGTCGAGTGTCTGGCCTTCCATCTCGACAGAATATTGAAACATCTTTGAGTATGGCAGATGGAACAGGTCCTGGTCGAACTCACGGACATTGCCATGATTAGCATGATCTATGATAGAGTCCATTGTCTGAGCCGGCGCAGAAGCCCTCAATGCAGCGTCCATCTGGGCTGTCCTTTCAGCTGTTCGCCTGGTATCCAACACATCATAGGCCTTAGCGCCCGCTAAAAATAGTATTACAGTCGAATACAACCATGCCTGGCGGATTATTTCCCTCATATTTGCATGGACAACGATTTTAGTATTTAAACCTTTGGGAATTGACTATCCTCGAGTGGTTAAATCCGAAAGGCTTATATACAGAATATGGATTCTTGGGCATATGGATTTCGAGAGGATAGAACGGTGTATCGACAGTATGATAGCAGCTGGTCTCTTTTGCTCAAGCGGTGGCCCTTTGATGGATGGTATTATCAAAGGTGATCCTGCTTCATTGTTCTTTGGATGCATTTTGGCAGCAGGCGGCACATATTTTTATTCAAAAATGGTCCCTGCGGTTTTGCCGGATAACTTCAAGGAAAGGACCAAGGAAGTGGTAAAATATGCAGCTCCGCCTTTATTGATGGTCGCTGGAGCCGCACTTTTCCATGAAGGTCTTGATGAGCTCACTCGCCTTTATGAGCTGACCGAGGTGGCAAAATATTTTCCTGATGAAATAACTATACAAATAACAGAGTCTGTGAAGGCGGAAGTATACTCTCATTATGCTGAGCTCGCAGGCGGCGCGGCCTCTGTCATTGCAGGATTATTCGCTTTCGAGAGGCCTGCTAAGGCATATATCCGGGGCTGATTATACAACTTTATAGTAGTGATTATCGGAAGATTTATAAATCCATCCATAAATACATGGTTCATATGGATACAATTGACTACAGACCCGGAAGAGGAGCATACCTTAATGAATTGGCAGGAAAGGCTTACGAGATAATCTTTGGCCAGCCCAATGAAGTGGTTAGCAGGGTTGAGATACTAAAACCGGAGGATTTCTTCCTTAGGGTGGATGAAGTTACTGGGACTGGAAGGCCGAAAAATGTTATCGGGACTATTGGGAAGGATAAAGATAATGGTGGGTTGGTGATATTCCTTTCCGACTGTGGCAGTGCTCAGGATCTTGAGGATGTTTTAGGGCACGAAATCGGTCATGTTCCTCCGTTAAGAAATGGGATGATGGATGAAGCAAGGGCCTATTCGTTCGAAAACCTGTGGAACTACACCATAGGATCTCATGGACTGGGAACAGACAGGGATGATGTTTGTGGCACGCAATGCGCTGAAATCACTTCCCGGTTAATGCCAGAACTTGAAAAAGATTCCCGTAGACATAGATGGGCATATAAGATAGCTCATTACTTTGACATCGGCCGGCCGGGAAGGCTGTTCAGACTGCTGCAGGTGATGAGAAGGGAATACGGCGTCGGGCCATTCCTTGCGGAAGAATGCCGTTTGCTAAATGCCGCAAAGAAGAATATACGGGACATTGAAGACAGACTGCCTGGAGTCCATTATCAGTAGACTTTATCCTAATAAAAATGTCTCTAAATGGTGGTAACAAACCGAAACATTTATAAAGGAATTCTTATGCCTCGATATCATCATGAACAAACTAGCCACACCAACTAAGAGGCTGGGAAAGCAATACGTGCCCATACCTTATTTCAGCCACCCTAACAGGTGGAATTACAAGCTCGATGACAAGGACAGGCTTAGCCTGCCGAGGTCTATCATGGAGGTGATCCGGGCCAGGGCCATATATCATGCTACCATGGAGGACGGCCGCCATGAGGACCAGCTTTTCGACGGTGAAGGCCGGCCTTATGCCTACCTGGTCGACACTGACAGGCTGGAGACACTAGAGGAAAAGCTTGAGCTCCTAGCCAGGAGCTTGACAGCAGGGTTGACTGGAGAGGGTGAGGCGCATTTCCATTTCATACGGGATTTCCTAGAAGCATGCAGTCATTACCCTCATTATTTCAATGTCACGATAGACAGGCAAGGCCGTATCCTTTTGCCGAGGCCTGTCAAGTCTGCATTAGCCCTGGAGCCAGGGCAGAAGGTCGGCATCCGCCCCGCAGAGCCTGGGAATGCCATCACAGGGCAGCCGGACTATTTCATCTTGAGGCCGGTCTGAAACTCAATGTAGAACTCCTTGTCTTCCTTATGCGTAAGAAGCTCTGCGACCTCATCCTTCGGCACCCATCTCGCTTCCGGATTGTCCTTGTCCTGAGGCTTCAGCTCTTCCTGCCCTGTCTTGAAGAGGAACATGTGGATTGTCTTGCGCTCTTCGGGGTCGTTACCTGCTATCCGCTCATAGCTGCCAAGGTCCTTGATGAATCCGAGTTCAGAGACACCTGTCTCCTCATGGATCTCACGCTTCGCAGCGTCCAACAGGTCCTCCCCTTGGTTCACGTGGCCTTTGGGCAAGGACCATGAAATGCCTCGCTGGCTGACGACGAGAACTCTCTCTCCGTTCATCACGACTCCGCCCGCGCTGTGGGTTTGTTTCATGCCCTATCTATAGGTCGATAGTTATTTATATCTTGTGATTGATCATTATGATATGAAACCCAAAATACGCGAACCGACCGAGGAGGAGAGGGAGACGGCTGAATCCTGGCCGATATGGGAGAAAGAGCGCTCAACATTCCCCTGGAGCTATGAGGACAAGGAGACCTGCCTCATAATAGAAGGCAAGGCTGTAATACAAAGCGACGCAGGCGAATCGAAGCTCAAGGCCGGCGACTGGGTCATATTCCCCAAAGGCCTCGAATGTGAGTGGGATATCAAGGAGAAGATAAAGAAGCATTACAAGTTCGGTTAAAATGATCCGCGACTGCTTGAACAGGAAGTATCTCTCCATATACTTTCTAGTGGCCGCGAATCTGCTTCCATTGTTAGGTGTGCTCTTCTTCAACTTCAGCATCGCGTCAATTCTCATATTATACTGGTCTGAGTCAGTAATAATCGGGTTCTTCAATGTCTTAAAGATAATCCTGGCCAGGATTGAAACACACACTTCAGGGCATCTGGTAAAGCTGTTCCTGGTCCCCTTTTTCATGATACATTATGGAGCTTTCATGTTAGTGCATCTGGTATTTCTGGTCGCTATAGGTTTGGTGTCATCCAAGCTGCAGAATCTTAACCTGTCAAGGCTCCTATTAGACGTGGCGATAGGTTTCGTGCTGCTGTCCGCCAGCCATGCATACTCCTTCTACGCCAATTACATAAAGAAAAAGGAATACAACCAAGCGGACATTATCAAGCTGATGTTCCAGCCCTATGCAAGGATAGCTGTCATGCACGTCACGATCATCCTCGGAGCTTTTGTCGTGATGAGCCTGAAGAAGCCGTCTTTCTTCCTCCTGCCCTTCCTGCTCCTTAAGATATTTTTTGATGTTATATGGCATATGAAAGAAAGAAAAAAATTCCAGGCGTCAGCCTAGCTTGCTTACGGTCTCCACATCCTTGTCGCCTCTGCCTGAAAGGTTCAGGATCACTATCTTGCCCTTGAACGCAGCCCTTTCCTTGTCAAGATATGCCACGGCATGCGCGGATTCCAGTGCAGGGATAAGGCCTTCCTCCCTGCTAAGCATGTGGAAGGCATCCACTGCTTCCTTGTCTGTCACTGTCCCGTACCTTAAGCGCTTGATGTCCTTCAGCATGCTCGGCTCGGGGCCAACTCCTGGATAGTCCAGCCCTGAAGCGATGGAATAAACTTCCATCGGATTGCCTTCCTTGTCCTGGAGCAATAGGCATCTGAAGCCGTGTATCACGCCTGGTGTGCCTAGTGTGAGTGTGGCTGCATGCTTGCCGGTCTCAAGGCCCTTGCCTGCGGGCTCCACAGCGTGCAGCTCGACGTCATCATTGAGGAACTCATAGAAGAGTCCCATGGCGTTGCTGCCGCCGCCGACACAGGCGACAAGCGCATCAGGCAGCTTCCCTTCCTTCTCGAGTATCTGCTTCCTCGCTTCCTTCCCGATGACTGCCTGGAAATCCCGGACCATGGTCGGGTATGGGTGCGGGCCGACGACGCTCCCGAGGAGATAATAGACCTCAGGATGTTCTATCAGGTATCCGATGGCCTCATCCACTGCTTCCTTCAATGTGCGCAGGCCGGACTTGACTATGTGTACCTGTGCGCCTAGCATCTGCATCCTGTACACATTCAGCCGCTGTTTCTCTGCATCGACCTCGCCCATGAAGATCCTGCACCTAAGCCCGAGCAATGCCGCTGCCGTCGCCGTCGCGACCCCGTGCTGGCCCGCACCGGTCTCGGCGATGACCTCCTTCCGGCTCATATGCTTCGCTATCAGGGCCTGGCCGAGCGTGTTGTTTATCTTGTGCGCGCCTGTGTGGTTCAGGTCTTCCCTCTTGAGGTATACCTTAAAACCAAGCCTTTTGCTGAGCTTAGCTGATAGATAGAGCGGGCTCGGCCTGCCTACATAGTCCGACAGCAGATGCTTCATCTCTGCCTGGAACTTCCTATCCTTCTTTATCCCCTCATATGAGCTCTCGAGCTCATCAAGGTATCCTTGTAGTTGCGGGGGCACATATTGCCCTCCATACTGTCCGAATGTCCCTTTCATTTTGATTACCTCTGATTAGACTGCTGTTGATCCGACTAGATTAAGTTACGAATATATGGCTAACGCCAGAATCCACTGGAAACCTTGAATATTGATGTATCTAGAAAGAACCTAACGCCACCGACAATCACTCTTTGATGCCATATTGGAGGGGAAGCATTGGTTGTATTTAAATGTTGCTGATTTCTATCACTGTCAGGTCATGTATATGCTTTATTCTTGTAAGCGACCATCGTGCACTGCGAAGCAGGCGACTTCGAGTTCAGAGCTGGAGACTGGGTCATCTTCCCCAAAGGGCTCGAGTGCGAGTGGGAGATAAAGGAAAAGAAAAAAAATCATTCGTTCGGCTGAAGCGGTTCATACAATTCCTGCTGTTCTTCAACCACATCGGTGAAGGCAATCACTGCGTTCCGCATCTGCAGGTGAGCCTTTGATGACAAATTCAGGTGCTCCCACTCCTTCGCCGACATATCTTATTCTGTATTTCTTCATTTCCATATTCATTACCTCCGCGTTTTGGGCCCGCATGGCTGATTAATTTTTTCAACTAATCCCTCTTCGTTCAATAGATCCAACATCCAACAAACACAATCTTCAAGTGTCTCCCCATCAAGCCAGAACCGACCCATAAAAGAACCTACATATTCTCTGTACTCCTTGTCCTTGAGCTTGTCCCTAATTGAAGCTTCATCATTGAATGTCCTGATGCAGCGTGCTGAAGAGCCTAGATACGGCACAGGTATTCCTTCAGGGGGCACAGGAACCCAGGCGAAATCATATCTTTTCTCTCTGCCTATCTGCTGTATCATTATGCATTCGTCGAAGAACTCCTCGGTCTTCGGTCCGAACTTCCCTGTAATCCCGAATGTTTCCTGTAAGTATATGGTTTCTGCCAGTTCGAGCGGCAGATAATATGAGCTTGCTGGATTGGGATTTGACACAGTCACTTTTGAATACAACTCAGGCTTCTCTTGTCTTAGCCAAGATGTAAACTCCAATGACTCCGAGAATGCATCTATGAATCCTGTATCTTGACTTCTGAAGATTTCCC
Organism: Nanobdellota archaeon; assembly: GCA_018816705.1. Taxonomy (GTDB): domain Archaea; phylum Nanobdellota; class Nanobdellia; order Woesearchaeales; family JAHIVG01; genus JAHIVG01. Next base: position 4,041 of record JAHIVG010000101.1, on the reverse strand, counting down.
TTGAATCGATGTACAAGCCTTCGACCTCCGCTATCACAAGCATCTTCTGCAGGTATGAAGATCTCAGGTCGCAGTTCTCGCGTATCTCCCATCGCTTTGGCCTATCCTGCTCGTTGATGAACACCTCGATCAGGTCTGACGCCTTAGGTTTGTCGCCGAGTTTGATGATCTTCTTCCTAGGGACCTTGTTGATGATGTAGTATCCGGATGCATCCCATACGCACCATTCATTCACTGGAGTTAATCTCTTCATCCCTGCGAAGAATTGCAACATGTCCAGCCTCTCGCCGGACGTTACCAACGATGGATTATATCCGAAACCCATGAACATCTTGCCTGGAACAATCGGTTTTTCATCAGTTGAGCCATATTCTAGGCCGGCAATGAAGACAAGAGCTGTCGCTAGGTCGCGCTGATGAGCTGCCTTCCGCTTGGTTTTCCATGCCTGACGGCGGAATTCGCAGTCCTGTTTCTACCCGCTTTGGTGTATACCGCTTCGGATCGGTCATCAATGCCCATCTATAAGGTTCTGGATCAAACATTTCAATCTCCTCCCCGTTTTGAGCCCGGGCGGCTTGATTCTCTTACAAGAGCTTCAGCTAGGATGTCAATAGTATCAATCACACCTTTTCTTCTTCTGTAGATTAATGGTAGGTCTGTGCAGCCCAGCACGACGAGATCCGCACCATCATCTTGCATACTCTTGACCATGGTGTTTATCTGCGAAGCGTCATCGCTGTAGCGCCTGCCTGAAAGTATGTTCATTATGATCCTTGTCAGCAGCTTCCTCTGCGCTTCGGTGGGAAGTATCAGCTCAGGCCCTAATGAGTCAAAGAGCCCTTCCTTTATCGCCATCTCAGTCGCTAGTATGCCTACCTTCTCCTTCCGCTTGACCTTCTCCCTTATCTCATCTATTATGCTCAATATAGGTATTGAAACGGCCTCTCTCATCACCGGCATGAAGAAATCAACAGTGTTGCACGCGACACCGATAATATCGACGCCCAGAGCCTCTAGCTTCTTCGCATCCTCAACAAGCATATCCCTAATATCCTGCATTCTGGTAGGATCTTCCACTACATCAGGTATAGGCAGGTTATAGATGATCATCTCAGGGTAATCATCATCATATTTCGCGCCGAATTTCTTCTGAAAGAGCTTGATTATCCTCAGATATAGCTCAGCAGTGCTCTCAGGGCCCATGCCGCCGAGGATGCCGATTGTCTTGAAGCGAGAACCAGAGCTACCGCTGATGAAGACGACCAGCACTTCGCTGTGCTGTTTCCCCACTCGATAGCATTTGTTTCATGGTTTCAGGGAGAATATAGGTTATTTATAAATGTTTCGATTTGTCACCATTTGGGAGTAAAAAATAAGTAATTCCTATTGAGAGCCATTAGGTGTTTAATTTGCAATGCTTCCTAAAAATTTTTATATCACCCCATCACCCGCAATTATGGAATGAAAGAATATCTAGACATGGTCCGGTACGTGTTAGAGAACGGCGTCAAGAAAGACACACGCACAGGTGTCTCCACGAGGTCAGTCTTCGCCTATTTCTACAAGGTCGACCTAAACAAGGGCTACCCTCTCCTGACAACGAAGCAGATGTACTTCAACTCCATGCTGCACGAGCTGTTCTGGTACCTCAGCGGAGAGGAGCACATCCGCACCCTGAGGGAGAAGACCAAGATATGGAATGCCTGGAGCAATGAGAAGGGCCAATTGGAGACTGCTTACGGCCGGTTCTGGCGCAGGTTCCCACTCCCCAACATCGGCCTGAAAGGCGAGAGATGGGGCGAGAAGTGGGTCAGGACTGAAGCTGACGGCCAGAAGACCTTTGACCAGATACAATACATCATCGACACACTCAAAGAGATAAAGACCAACCCGACGACAAGAAACCTGAGAAGGATGGTCGTTTCAGCATGGCACCCTGCGAACGCGGCAGAGAGCCTACTGCCGCCATGCCATTACACCTTCTGCTTCAATGTCCTTGCAGGCAAGCTCAACTGCCACCTCACGCAGCGCTCGGCAGACGTCGCTTTAGGAGTCCCGTTCAACCTGGCATGCTACTCACTGCTGACAATGCTGTTAGCAAAGGAGACCGGCTACAAGGCAGGGGAGTTCGCCCACACGCTGGTGGACTGCCACATCTACGAGAACCACGTCGAAGGCCTCAAGGAACAGCTCAAGAGAAAACCCAAGCAGCTTCCAAAGCTGAAGATAGCGGACAAGTCCTTCTGGAGCCTGGGCTTCGATGATGTGAAGCTGGAAGGCTATGACCCCTATCCAAAGATCAAGTTCGAGGTGGCAGTATGATAATCATAGCCGCAATGACTGAGAAAAAAATAATAGGGAAAGGCAACGAGCTGCCCTGGAACATCCCTGAGGACATGCATAACTTCCGCGAGCTCACCCTGGGCAACACATGCATCATGGGCCTGAAGACATATGAGAGCATCGGCAAAGCATTGCCCAACCGCAATAATATCATCCTCAGCCTCAAACCTGTAGAGATCCCTGGCGTGGACGTCTGCACCACTATCCCTGAAGCGATCGAGAAGGCCGAGTCCTACGGCAACGACATATTCATCTGCGGCGGTGCATCCATCTACAAGCAGTTCCTTCCGCTGGCAGACACCATGTACATCTCCTGGATAAAAGAGGACTATGAAGGAGACGTCTTCTTCCCGGAATGGGACGAGAACGAATGGGAAGAGGCCAACAGGGAAGACATGGGGCCGTTCGAGTTCGTGGTTTACAACAAAAGATGAGCATTCTCAGCGCAGGAACTCCCTCAACAGCTCTTCAGGCCGTTTCTTCACCAGCTGGATGAAATCCAGCCGCACCAGCCTCTCAACAGCCGGCTCATCCATCTCCAGCTCTTGGGAGCTGGTGCTGTAGAGCACCTCGTCGAGCACAGCATCCACGTCCTGCCTGTCCGAGCCATGACAGCCATATACTACGAACGCTCCGACTGCCTGGCCCAGGTCCTTGAAAGCCACTAGATTCCTCGGATTATAAGGGCTTGCGACCTTCACATAACGGCTGCCACTTTCGGACACCGGTTTCTCCTGGAAGATGAACTCTCCGACCGTGTCCATCTGCTTCCATATCATGTGGAGGGTCTCCTGGTCGTAGTCCGGAAGCTGCAATACCCTGGGGTTGAAGCGTGTCGCCAATGCGAAGAACGGGTTGTGCTGACCTACGTCCGGCTTACAGCCGATGACCATGCCACCTCTGACATAGCCGTCGCCGACATCGAAATACCTTGTCATGCTCCTAGGAAAAGGTATGATGAGGTAATATAAATATTTAATCATTCAGCGGGTTTGTAGAAAATCTATAAGAGAAGATTCATTTTTAGCCGTTCAGTGCTGAGTTAGGCAGTTGAAGTAGGCTGATAACCTGATTAACGGCTAAAAATGAAAGTGATTTTCTACAAACCCTCATTCAGCATAACTTTTAAATATTATTACCATTTTCTAATGGTGATAACATGAGGGGGTTGATAATATGAACGAGGCGTTAGGGATTGTACTAGCAAATATCGGAAGTGATTTTGAGGATATCATCAAGAGGGATTCTCCAGTATAGTGCCTTGTGGGATTAGCTAAGGCAGCCGGAGAATACGGACATCCTGAGATTGCTGATTTGTTTGATGATGTCAATATAAAGGTCCCTGTAGATGAAGACACAAAAGGCTTGAGAATAACTGTTGATGGTACTGGAATTGCAGATCATGTCCAGCTTGCAAGCGGGATTTTCCTTGAGAGAAAGTACGCTGAAGAGGCAGGACTGGATGGCGAGGATTATCATCCGCAAGATAGGATGATACTTCTTTACATGAGCTAGTGGAATAGACTCATTTCATTATTCCCCTTTATTATAAGATAAGGCTCTTCAAGGTTTGTTCTGATGGCTTAGGCCGCAGTTTTGGAGTATTTTCAGCTTGAAATACTCCAGGTCTCTGAAGCCGTAGGCTCTTCTTTTGATTACGTTTATTTTGTTGTTGAAGCCTTCGCTTTGTGCGTTGGT
>JAHIVG010000100.1 GCA_018816705.1 Nanobdellota archaeon | reverse complement strand
TTTTAAATTGTAATTATAATTAAAAGCATCTAAATCTCTTTTACTTCCTTTTGGTAGATTAATATTTATTCTACCCGTACCTGCCCATATCAATTCGGATTTATAGTCGTCATTATTAAATATTTCATTTCCGTCCTCAACAATAGACTCAACGTAACCAAAACAGTTTCTTACATTGATTCGTGAACTTAAATTATGTGCTGTAATGTGATACCAGTCATCTTTTACCTCTGTTCCTCCTTCATCTTTTATTTTATTTCCGTTCTGATCAAGACGAAGAAAATTCATGGTATGATTATTAAAGGATAATCTTAGTTGGTTTTTTGAATTTGGATCCCATTTTTTTGTTTGCCTATCCAGTTCTTGAATTAATTCCTCTGGTGAGTTTACTTGTATAATATTTAGTAGTAGATATTTTGATACTCCTTCAAGATCAATTTTCCCTACGTTAAAAGGAATAATCGGTATATTTAAGAATGTGGCTATTGCTAATTCTTGTTGAACAAATAATGATCCCACCTTACTGTTAGGTCTTGGAAAATTCACTGAAACATAATACTCACTTTCCATTAAAGCATTAAAGATATGTTCTGTCAAAGCTTTTGCAGTATGAACCTCTTGGGCAAAATATGCATCATATTTTCCCTTTAAATGGTTGTATATTACTAAACCATATTTTTTTTCTTCGTCAGTTGATTGGCCACAACTTATGAAGACCTTTGCTTTTACCATTTTTTTCACCATATCCAAGTATATCATACCATATTTAAATATGTATGGTAGGCTAATATATTCATAGTCCAACATTAATAATTATCAGTTTCAAAGAATTGTTCATAACAATATTAAAATTGAACCAGCCATAATGATAATAAGAGATAAGATATAATATGTTTTAATGTCAAGCTTCCTAATAAAATTATGAAATATTAATTCGTCGATTCCCCAAGTAATTGTAGCAAAGATGACTGACATTTCAAATAATAATAACACATTTGATTCTCCAATTATGCTGCTTAAATCTTTTCCTGAAAACACACCAAAATATCCAATTAAAATGGTTGCATAAAATAGGCTCTTTAGGGTTTTTGCTAAAGTAGAATTAAGATTACAATTTACCAACTGTATCTTATTATAAGTAAAAATTCGAATGAGTATAATCCCTGATGAGACATATGCAGGTATTTCAAAAAAATTTGAGACTAATATATCAAATTCCTTTAGTATTACACTTAGAAAGCAGGATATCAATCCAGTGTAGAATATGTAAAGTAGATATTTTGAAATGGCATTTATCTTATGTTTAAATAGGTATAATTCTGCGAGAATTAAAGTGCCCGATGCAATCGAGAGAATATAAACTGAGAATAGTGCTGTTGATACAATCGTTGGTTCTCTGTGTATATATGTTGTTACAATGAAACCAATAAGGATTAGTATTATGATTGCCACTTGTCGCATATGTTTATCTTCATTTATCTTTGTATTCATTCCCAAGTGAGTATTATTAAACCTTATAAAGTTTATTGATTCTTTCGTGATATAATGAGGTAAGCTAATCTTCTGATGAATATGGTTTTCAAACATAGAAATGACAAGATTATTACCCTAAGATTACAAAGCATGCTCTAAGAAAACCGGGGTCCAAAGACCCAGGATTCATACTGGTTAAAAGAGGGGAACTTAGTCGTTCTCGACTCTCGGCGCGAGGATGAAGCTCAGCATGACCTTGTCCACTTCCTTGTACACGAGCTTGAGAGGATAGTCCTTGTTGAACTGGATCGTGACATTGTCCGCAAGCTTGCCTCCGAGGATCATCTTCTTCAGGTATTCGATGGAATACTTGGCCTTGACCTTGTCCTTGGCAGTGACCTTCGTCGTGTCATCAGCCTTGATCTCGATGTTGGCATTGGACAGGTCGCCCTCTGCCTCCACGATGAACTTGCCCGGCTCGACGGCCAGGCTTACAGACTCAGCGATTATGTCGACGTCTTCAATGGCGTCGTTCAGAACGGCAGAGCTGGTCTCGACCTTGATGGGGAAGTTCAGCTCAGGTATGCGCTGGTCCTTGTCCTCCATGTCGATAAGAGACAAGGAGAATGTCCTCTTGCTGGCGGCGCCCTTGAGCGTTATCTTCAGCTTGGAGTCTGTCAGCTCCAGGGTGAGCACGTCATTCGGCTTGGCCCTGCGCAGGATCTGCTTGAGGCTCCCCAGATTCAGCGCCAGGTCAGCATCCTTCTTGACATCGTACTCGACGAAAGCAGAGCTAAACAGCTTGAACACAGTCATGGCGACGTTTGCAGGGTCCATGGCCACAAGCTCAAGGCCATCTTTCGAGACCTTTATCCTGGCTTCGGTGACGAGCTCAGATATGATAGCGATGCTATCCTTAAGATACTTAGGTTCAGCAAGAGTAAGTTTCATTATTCACACCTCACAACAAATGACTAATGCTGGGGTATATATAAATTTTTTGTGGAAAATGCTCTGACCGGGCCCCAGCCCGCCAATCATAATGTGTTTATGGCCCCCTCTCGATGTCCACCCAATCCCCCGCCCGACCCCATATAGTCTGCCTTTGTAGCAATCATGAATAGGCCGTAATATGCCCCGTTATCATCACTACACGGTCGCCGCGGAAGGCTTAAATATCAGCAGGAAGCGGGCGTAATATCATGCCGAAAGTGACCTTGTACGGAGCGCCGACATGCCCTGACTGCCACTTGGCCAAGATATTTCTCGACGAGCACAAGGTGGATTTCCAGGATGTGAACGTCTCTGACAAGGCCAAGGCGCAGGAGATGGTCGGGAAGACCCAGCAGAGGACCATCCCAGTGATCATGGTCGGAGACGAGTTCATCGTCGGATTCGACAAGGCGAAGATCAAGGGCCTGCTCAGGCTGAAGTGAATCCTATCTGTTCTTCCTCACATACATGAAGTAGAAGACGACTGAAAAGATTATCATGCCGAGGCTGAGCCATTGGCCGGTGGAGATGTTGAGGAAGAGGTTCTCGCGCTCTCGGAAGAACTCGACGGAGAAGCGCAGAACGCCGTACATGAAAGTGAATAGGGTGAACAATGCTCCTCTGGGCAGCTTGAGGTTCTTGACATTCCACAGCACGCCGAAGATGAAGAAGTTCTTTGCAGATTCATAAAGCTGGGAAGGATGCCTGAAGCCTTCAGCGTTGGGGAACTTCACAGCCCAAGGCACGCCTGTCCTGAAGCCGTAGAGCTCGGCATTGATGAAATTGGCGATCCTGCCCAGGCCGAGAGCAATACCCAAAGGGATGACAGTGAGGTCTGCCAGGTCCAGCAGATTGAACTTCTTCTTCCTGCAGAACAGCCACCCTGCAGTCACTGCTCCGAGGAAGCCGCCGTGGAAACTGAGGCCGCCTTGCCATACAGCAAGTATCTCAGCAGGATGAGACAAGTAATATGAGGGGTTGTAGACGAAGACATGGAACAGTCTCGCACCTGCGATGACCCCTATGACGAGGTAGATTATCAGGTCAGAGGCGTCCTCCTTGGAGAGCTTCAGGCCTTTCTGCTTAGCCAGCTTGGGGAGCAGGAAATAGAGCAGGAGGAAGCCGATGACATAGACTAGGCCATAATAGCGTATCTCCAGCGGGCCGATGCTGAAGAGAACCGGGTCGATGCTGTGGATGAACATGTCTCACCAGTGAGAGAACGGGTTAATAAAGCTTATTGAAATCATCTGATGATAAGAATGACTTGAACGCATTCCGGACATTCGGGATGAGATTGAAATCTTGATAATCCTTTGGGTCAATCCATCTGAATCCATCATGGTCCTCACTCGTCTTAACCTCATCACTTTCTGAGGTGCAGATGAAGTATGTGCCGACTATCTGCCATTGATGGCCTTTGACTACAGGCCGCCATTCATCAACATGAAAAGGCCTAATTTTCTTCACATCAAGGCCTGTCTCCTCCATTATCTCCCTGAGAAGGCTCTCGTCGAAGCGCTGGCCAGGCTTGACCCTGCCACCAGGCACGTCGAACTGGCCAGGATTGGAGCCGTCGTCGTACCGCTTTGACTCCCTTAATATCAGCACTTTTCCATTGTGTAAGATGAATGCCTTGGTGGCCACGAATAACTTCATCATCTCATCAGCTCTGATATCTCATGTATTCTTTTAGGGTGAGAGTGAACCCTTTCGTAACCTTCATTTCTGATGCCTTCAAGCGTTTAACTATATCATCAACCGGAACGAACGAGACTGAATCGACCTCATCCCTGTTGAACTTGAAAGGGCCATCAGAATGGCATATGAAGACCCTGCGCCTTGTCCTCTGCCGATCTGAAAAGGAATCATATCCCACTATCTCAATCAGTTCTTCAGGCTCGAAACCCAACTCTTCGCGGGTGCCACGAATAGCAGCCTCCTTGTAGCTCTCTCCAGAAAGCACATGCTCTCCGACAGAAGAATCAAAATACCCGGGATAATCACCCTTTTTCATCGATCTCTTCTGAAGAAGAACTTCTCCTTTTGAGTTGATTACGAGGACATGGACATCCCTATGGATCTGGAGCCTATCATGGACGTTCTCCCGAGTGTCCTTACCAATGACCTTGTCCTTCTCATCGACGATATCGAGGTATTCAGGCATCAGGCGCAGCCGCCGGCTGAGCTGGCAGCGCTGCCCTCAAAGCCGAAGCCCGGGGCAGGAGTTGCAGAATCGAGCTCCTGAAGGCACTCTTCAGGCGGGTTCTCGAAGGCGGCGCATATGGTGCTGAGCAAGCTTGCAGGGCTCCTTGATTGATTCGGTACAACAGCACAAGGCTTGCCTGCGGGGCAGTTATTCTCGCTGTTGGATATAGTAACTCCGTTGACAACAAAGGTAGGAGAACCGCCAACACCATACCTGTCAACTTCTTCCTTGAAGACGTTGAAGGTCGCGAACCTACCCTTGTAGGTGCTCTGGTCAGCGAAGTTCTCAGAGACCTTGAACTCAGCATCAGCAGCAGCAACACAGTCATCGATGCCCTTTTTGTACAAGCCGGCCTCGAGGATGCACTCATCGCCCTTGCCTTCATTGAGGAAGCATGAGAGATATTCGACGAACTTGTCAGGCTCTTCTTCCTGGACACAGTACTGCACGAGCTGCTCATCAAGCTCTGCCTTGCCGTGCATGGCGTAATCACAGAACTTCACCTGGATGTCAGCCTTGTCTCCGAGAACCTGCATGACAGGTATAATACCCTTCTCTATCTGGGTGCCGTAGGGGCAATGGGACATCACGAACAGTTCTACAAGCGGTGTTTCAGACTTGGGTACTTCAGGAGTAGGCGGAGCCTGGGGTGTTTCTGGAGTTACTGGTGTATCCGGGGTCTCTGGCGCTTCTGCGATCTCATACCCGGCCGGGAAGAGCAGACCGCCGTCTTTTGTCACGTAACTGGTGAATTCACGGCCATTGATGTCAAGAAGTATGGAGTAAAGGTCTTCCAGTTCCTCGACCTCTTTAATCTCTGCCGGCTGCTGGCCCTGCAGCATTACGTTGTTGATGTAAGTCAGGGCCTTCTCAGAGGCCTCGTCAGATGTCAATGCCACAGACTTGCGGCATCCGGAAAAGCCGCATGTGGTCAACGATATTATGAACAGCACGACCAGGGCAGCTGATATGCCCATCCATATGTGTGCCTTCTTCACCTTCTTCTTATGGTGAACTTGGTGTGTGTGTTTTTTGATATTATGCTTTATAGCCATGGTTACCACCAGCACCCACAGACATATCAGTCATTTATAAAGGTTGCGATAAGTTCGAGTTTTGTGTTATCCCGAAACTATTTTACCTCGATAACGAAAGTCGAGGTATGAAATTGACTAGACCTAAGCTTTTAGAGACTCTTCGGGTGCTCAATGATGGTGCTTCGAAGTACCAGGCGCG
>JAHIVG010000099.1 GCA_018816705.1 Nanobdellota archaeon | reverse complement strand
TGGCCCTACCTGCTACACACAAATTGTCATCACTTACCCCCATGCAGATAGCCTTTGAAACTGTTTCGATGAGGCTAGGTCTCCTTATTTCTTCAGGCTTATCTTCGCCAGCACCATGTCGTGCATGCGCTTCAAGAACTCCATCTTGTCCTCCATCTTCATCAGGTCTGTCGCGCCCTGGAGCACGAGGTTGAAGGCGAACGGGCTCGGGAGCTTGGTTTGCACTTCCTTGACCTTGATATCCCCTTTTTCAATCTGTTCGAGGATCCATTTCGCGCTGTTGATGTCCATCAAGTCCTCGAGAACCTCACGCCTGGCCTCCTTCAATATCGGAAAGTCCTTGGAGATGCGCTTGACAGCGCTGATGAGTATCTGAGAGGAGATCTGCTGCCGACCGACGCGCTTCCTTTTCCCCTTGTAATTCCGCAGGATCATCAAGGACCTGGTGGCGCAGTGCCTGAAGCGCCTCTTCAGCACCTCTGTCCTGTCGATAGCCATGTCCATCAGCATGTCCAGCTTGTCAGCCTTGATCATCTTGAAAGCCTTCATAGCATTCACAGGCTTCTCGGTGGTCAAGTAGAATCCGTTGTCACTCACCCCGATCTCGACGTCACGATGGTCCAGGCGGGAGATGGCGAAAGCCACAGCACGGCTCAGGCAGTCATTGACCCTGCGGCCGAAAAGGGTGTGGAATATGATGTTGCGGCGATGGCCGTCGGTGTAGTGCTCAACAAGTATCTTCTTGTCATGAGGGATCTCTAAGTAATTGTACTGCTCGTGAAAATAGTTATAGATGGCGGTAGCGCTGGTCCTGTCGACGAAGAGGTATTCGTTGATGAAATCCTTGATCTCCTTCTCAGACCGGTCCTTGGCGAACTTCTCCTCCATCAGACGCCGGAACTTGCCGATGTCTCTTGCCAGGTCGAAGCTGAGGGGAAGCATCTCTGAGAACCATGACGGGATCGTCGGCGGCCTGTGTACTGAAGCGTTGACCTGCGCGGTCATGCCCCTGGAATAGAGGAACTCATACTTCTGGCCGCCGAGCACGAAGACATCGCCGCGCTTCAGCCGCTCAAGAAAGGCCTCGTCCAGCTTGCCCACAGGCTGGTCACCTACCTTCACCGTGACGAAACTCTCGTCAGGTATGGTGCCGATGTTGGTCATGTAAAGCACCCTTGCCAGGCGTCCCTTCTTGCCTATCTCGCCAGTGTCCTCGTCATGCCAGATCTTTGCATAGATGTTCCTGTCCTCCAGCGTGGAGAACCGTCCTGCAAGGTAGTCGATGACGCCCTTAAAATCAGACTTCTCGAGGTCGGAATAGCAGTAGCTCTGCCTGACAAGATTAAAGATGGCATCGTAGGATGTCCTCTCATTGATGGCGATGCCGTAGATCTGCTGGGCCAGGACGTCGAGAGCGTTCTTTGGTATGTGGATGGTGTCGATCTTGCGCTCGATGGCGCTCTTCAGCAGCACAGCGCATTCAACCAGGTCGTCCCTGTCGAGCACGATGATCCTGCCCTTGGTGGTGTCATGCAGGCGATGACCGGACCTTCCCTGCCTCTGGAGGGCTCTCGCCACGGATTTGGGTGAACCTAGGAGGAGCACGAGATCGATGAATCCTATGTCAATGCCTAATTCGAGGCTGGTGGATGATACGACAGCTTTCAGCTTCCCCTTCCTCAACGAGTCCTCTATCTGATGCCTGTACTCCTTCGACAATGAGCCATGGTGAGCACCTATGTTATCCGAGTAGTTCTTGGGAAAATGGTCCTTGAGATGGTTTATGACGCGTTCGGTCGCGGAGCGGGTGTTGGTGAAGATCAGGGTGGTGCTGTGGGCCTGTATCAGCTTGTCCACCAGCTGGTAGAGCTTGGAATGCATGTCCTCAAAGGTGATGTTTATCATGTCCTCTGCCGGGCTCAATACCTTGAGGTCGAGCTTCTTGATGAACTGGACGTCGATTATCTTGCAGTGCCTGGGTTTCCCATCCTCGAAGCCGACGAGGAACTTGGCCACCTCTTCCAATGGAGCGATGGTGGCGGACAGACCGGTGCGGGACATATGACCAGCCAATTGCTGGAGGCGCTCCAGGCTGAGGCTGAGGTGGACTCCGCGCTTGTTCTCAGCCAAGGCATGAACCTCATCGATGATGCACCACTCGACCTGCTTGAGGTGGTCTTTGAACTTCACCGAATTCAGGACGATGGCCAGGCTCTCAGGAGTTGTTATCAATATATGGGGTGGGCTCTTGAGCATCTTGCTCTTCTCAGAAGAAGAGGTGTCGCCTGTCCTTACTGCTACGCGGATGCCGAGCTTCTTCCCTGCAAGCTCTTCCATCTCTTTCAGCGGTGTGGCGAGGTTGACGTGGATGTCTTCGTTGAGCGCTTTCAGCGGCGATATGTAGACGCAATAAATCCGGTCCTCAAGGATGCCCTTCTCTGACGCGTCGATGAGCTCATTCAGCACAGAGATAAAGGCTGTCAGCGTCTTTGTTGCTCCTGTGGGAGCTGAGACCAGGATGTTCTGGCGGCTGTGCACCTCCATGACACCGTACAATTGGGGGAGGGAGAACTCCTTGAACTTTGAGAAGAACCACTTCTTGACCAAAGGATGGAGTATATTGAGCAATTCCCCTCTCTTGTCCGGCTCGGTCTTGCGAGAAATCATGAGAAGGGGGATGACATGGGAGTTTTTAAGGGTTGCGCAGAAAACTATTTATAAACCAGAAAAGATTCATCGTGTGGGATGGCAAGGGACAGGTTCAGCTACATTGAGGATGACGAATGGTATGAGCAAGGTACGGACTACGTGTCCATGCTAGGCTATCCGATCTGGGTTGCGTTCATGCAGGAGAACGGCCCGTATTCGGTCATTGGCTATTCGCTCAAGAACCACCAGAAAGGATACTTCTCGAGGGGATTCTACAGGAAGCAGCTGCCGCTCATAATGAAGAAGCAGCTGAAGGACAAAAGCACCATCGACAGGATGTATGGCGTTTGGGTAAAGGAGCTGGACAAGCTGAAGAAGATACTCAGAGAGATGGCGACAGTCGACATCATGCATGCTGATTACGAGGAAGTCAAGCGCATCATGCTCAAGCTGGATGCGCAGAACATCAAGGTGTGGAGGAAGAGCTTCATCTCAGAGATGGTCGACTCAGAAGGATGGGCAGCGCTGAAGAATCTGGTGGAGGAAGAAGGTCACGCTGTCAACGACGATGACCTGAAAGAGCTCACCCACCCGGAAGAGAGGCCATACCTCAAGGACCTGGAGCTGAGGCTGCTGAGGCTGGCGCTCGAAGCCAAGAAGGAAGGGATTGACAGACGGACGCTGATGGGCATGCTCAAGCCGGTTACGGAGGGATACTATTTCATCAAGACAGGGTGGGGGCACGCCTATAAGCTGACGGAGAAAGATTTTTTCCAGGAGCTGAGGAAACACCTGCGCAAGGACGAGAAGACCATGGCAAAAGAGATAAGGGAGCTGGAAGGATACACCGGCAAGGTCCTCAAGGCGAAGGAAAAGCTGCAGAAGAAGCACAAGTTCAACAAGAAAGTGATGAGCATCCTTTACTTCTTCACAAAGCTGGCGCACTGGCGCGACGAGAGGAAGATGTACTGTCAGATAGTCAACAACAAGTTCCATGATTATGCAGCAAGGAATGCAAAAGAATGGGGCCTGCCGCTGTCATCGGCCCTGGAATCATACTGCGGAGAGAAGATACCCAGGAGGATGGCCAGCAAACGAAAGGAAGCAGTGAAGAAGATGCTCGAGGAGCGCAAAGAGCTCAACGTGCTCTACGGCACAGAACATAAGGCGCCTGTAATGGTCACGGGCAGGAAGGCAAAGGAGCTGATGGAACGATTGGACAGGCGCTTCATGAAGCAGCACAGTGAGATAAAAGGCAACACAGGCTGCAAAGGCAGATGTGTTGCGAGAGTCAAGATAATCAAGGGAGACAAGGAATTCCACAAGTTCAAGGCAGGAGAGATAATCGTCGCCCCGATGACCCGGCCGGAATACATACCCCTCATGGAGAAGGCGGCAGGCATAATCACTGACGAAGGCGGCCTTACCTGTCATGCTGCAATCGTTTCCAGAGAGCTCAAGATACCATGCATAATCGGAACACAGGTAGCAACGAAGCTGCTGAAGGACGGCGACCTGGTCGAACTCGATGCGGACAAGGGAATGGTGAGGAAGATACAGAAGATGGATCCAGGAGCAGAGCTTTTCAGGTGGGGGCCGATAGATGGCAAACCGATATATCCTTACACCTTCATGCAGGCCATCGAGAAATATCCTCGGTCTTCAGGTGTGAGCTGGCCCAACCTATTCCTGCATTTCAAGAGAGATAGGATGACATTCATCTGCGAATACAAAGAGTTGCGTGATCAAGGAGAGAAGCTCTATGACATGAACAAAGACAGGCTGGCCAAGGGCCATGCCCGATGGCAGAAGACGGTGTCGAGACTGAAGAAACATGAACAAGCCGTCAACAAAGGCCTTTCAGATGTCCCTGATAGTGAGCTGCTCAGGCTGCTCAAATCATTCGAGCAGGACTACCTGGAATTCTGGCTCACCGGCCTGCTGCCCGAGTTCACCAACTGGGGGGTCGAGCGGCTGCTGAAAGACGAGATAATGAAGACCCACAGGAAGGACTTCATCGAGATATTCGAGGCATTGAGCGCGCCGGAAAGGCTCTCGTTCTTCCAGGAAGAGGAATTGGATTTCATGGAGCTCAAGCTGGAAGAAGGGAAAAAGGGTTTTGCCAATAGGCTGAAGAAGCATGCAGAGGATTATCACTGGCTGAGGAACAGCTACGCCCACACCCAGAGATTGGGTGAGAAGCATTTCAAGGACGGGCTGAAGGAGATCAGTACGGAAGAAGCTAGAGAGAAGATAAAGGAGATCAAGGGACTGCCCGGAAAGGTGAAGCAGAATAAGCAGGAAGTGATAAAGAAATATTCTCTTGGGAAAGAGGTCGTTGAGTCTGCGGACTGGATAGCCTACTGCATTTGGTGGCAGGACCTCAGGAAGAAATATATATTCATGTCCTGTAGCATCATCTCAGCCTTTGTCCACGAGATAAGCAAGAGGAAGAAGATACCTTACGAGGAACTCTGTTATCACACACCCGATGAGTTGTTGCAGCTGTTGAGCAAAGGCAGGAAGGCCGATGCAAGAGCCAGACAGGAAGGCTTCATGATATACTATGAGAAGGAAGGCAGGCTGAGCTTCATAAGTCAGGATGCCAACGACCTGGCAAGGCCGTTCATCGAGACCAGGATAGACAAGATGACCGAGCAGCTTAGAGGCCTCGTGGTGAGCAAGGGCAAAGGCAGCGTCAGAGGGAAGGTGAGGATACTCCTCTCACCACGCGACCATATGGGTGAAGGCGACATACTGGTGACGACCATGACCTCTCCAGATTTTGTGGTGGCCATGAGGAAGGCCAAGGCCATCGTGACAGACGAGGGAGGCATGACAAGCCATGCGGCCATAATCAGCCGCGAGCTCGGGATACCATGCATAGTCGGGACTGGCATGGCGACCAAGCTGCTCAAGGACGGGGACATCGTAACTGTCGATGTGGAGAGGGGCCTGATAAGGAAAGAGCTCTGTCCTAAGTCTGATGGGTAGGTCGCGCTGAATGTTGCTTGCTCTCTTTTCCCGTCCTGCCAGGCGAGGCGGGAAAAGAGAATCTGCCCGGAAATAGGGCGGGCAAATTGGGATTCAGGACAGAGCCTAAGGAAAGGCATAAAAGGACCGGCCGCTTACAGGCATCTATGGGGGATTACGGGCAGCACGTACAGTATTATAGAGTGGAGTTCTGGAAATACATCTATAGGCTTGGCAAGAGAAACCTGCGGGATGAAGGTTATCGGCCCTGCAAGTACGTGGTCGGGAAAGGCCAGGACATGATAGCGGTCCCGGCAAGCGGCGACCCGTCCGGGAAAGAGATGCTGCTCTGCGGGCTCTCCGGCCTGGCCGGCGACAGGCACCCAAACTGCACCTTCAGGCAGCGGACCAGGTATGATCTGGAGAGGCTCGTCGGGGAGAGCGAGGGCCTCCTGGTGCTGGCCAGGGAGGGTACGATGTCCGAAAGCCGCAGCATCGGCGGGGTGGCGTGCACAGAAGGCCACAGGCTATACCGGCTGCCTGAAGACGACAAGACCAGGTACTCCCTGGACGACATGCTGCCCATCAGCGGCATGCCATACACCTGCACATTCCCGTCGACCATGGCTAGATGGAAAAGAAGGATAAGCAAAGAGGGGGTCAAGGGCTACGAGGCTGTGGTCGGGGAGCTTTGGGAGGCGCTCAAGAGATCAGCAGGCCCGCATTTCAGCGAGCACCTGACGAGGAAGCAGGCCCAGGCATCGGCGCTGAAGGAATGGATATGGGCCGCCTACGGAAGGACGCAGAGGGCCATCAGGCGCATGGACCAGGAAAAAACATAAAAATGAGGCCTGTTTGATGCTTGCCATGCTGGACATCGAGCTGCAGAACTTCATAATAAGACAGCTGCTGAAGCACAAGGTGACGTCAGACATGAACGCTGCCAAGAGGATAGCAGAGCAGCTGCTCAAGCACGAGGACGGGCAGTCGGATGAAGATAAGAGGTTCCATTCTATGCTCATTTCCGCGCTGACACCCAAGGAGATCATGTCCATCGGCAGCGACGACGCACTGGACAGGCTGAAGAATGAAGTCAAAGAGCTGAAAGAGGAGATTGCCGTGCTGAAGAAGAAGGTTGCGAATCCGCAGCAGCTCAAGATCGGGGAGACGGCCAATAAGGAACCGGCCATGACCTGCGGGTCAGGAGAGTCGAAGCAGGCCTACAATGAAGAGGACGTAGCGGTCGACAAGATATTCTACTTCGGGAAGAAGTGAGACCCCCAGAGCATGTCAAAATAATTCTTGTGCGTCCTTGTTATGTTCTTGTCAGAGATCCTTATCGCGAGCGGCTGGCCAGACCATTGGATGAACAAACAGCTGTCACCGTAAATGATAGTGGTCGTCGGGTTGGTGAACCGGTCGTCGACGAACCTGTATTCTAATAATTTCCTTCTCTTCACCTTGCCCTCAAACCTCTTGGGGAAGATGCTCTTCTGTCTGATACCTTTCTTTATCCTCTGGCGGTGCCACAGCTCGAAATAAGGTCCGAAGACCTTCTTGAACTGGAGCTCTGAAGCGATAAGCCTGATGGGCTTCCCGGCCGAGATGATGTTGTCGAAGAGCATCCTCAGGCCTTTCTTGCCGACGAATATAGAGGCCTCGAGGGATCTTTCCGGCAGGGGGAACTTTTTGAGCGATCCTATCTCAATCTTCAAGGCCTTTCTTGTCTTTATCAGGTCCTCTTCCGCTTTCTTTACCAAGGAAAGCAAGGAATCGGGTGATCTGGCCTGATACCATTTTACCTTGTTCCTGACAATATACGAGATCAGTCCTTTTGTCAGTAGCCTTGCCATGGCTTCATACACATTAGTCCTGTTGATACCAGTCTGGCCGCTGATACTGTTGGCATAGCTGGGTCCGTGCTTGAACAGGTGGATGTAGATCTTCCTCTCGCTCGGGCTGAGGCCGAGCCTTTCCAAGGCATTTGTCATATTATTGGGATAGTCATTATACTATATATATGTTGTGGTATACTACCACAACTAGATTATTTCTAGTCTTGGGAGTTTCCAACAGGGATGGCTGTGGATGATATCATACGGGAAGAAGAGACAGCAGTGAAGGGAGAGTTCACACTATGGGACTACCTAGTGAGCGCCTACAGCTCCAGCAAAGGCGTCAAGGTCTGCCTGTCAGCGATAAGCGTGGGATATTCGATATTAGGGGGGTTGCTGGCTGGGGCGGCATTCTATATTTTTAGTAAGGCAGTCGGGCTGGTGGCAAAATACATGGCCGAGTACCTGTTCAGCCCTGACGAGAGCGAGGACATCATAGAATATGTAAGTGCCAGGGGGGAATACTATAATCCGCTTGGCCCGCTGAGGCGGCCGCACACGCTTGGGGCAACCTTATCCACTGTGAGCTATGTGACTGGTTTTTAAAATCATGGGAAAAAATATTTAACCTTAATCCGAATACCCCCTCTGGGGTGGGATTATGGCGACAACCTTATCTGACAGGATTCAGACACATAAGGACTATTTGAAATTCATTTCATGGCTTGAAGACATTGACACAAAAGACAGGATATTGAGAATTCATTCTTGGGCCCAGGATAAGAAACTGAGGTCAAATCCGAGGGTCCCATACGCCGACTATGGAGCTTGGGTGGTGTTAACGGGCGGAGAAATACATCACTACGGTTTTGAATCTTTATTATTAAGTATGGGGATAGGAAAAGTCCTTGTCGAGGAGCTGTATGAGAAAGTGGAAGTGGCATTGAATTCGACAGGCAAAAAGAGGGTCTATGGCACGGTCACACAAGACGGAGATGGCATGCATTACAACTTCTTCCCAGATACATACAGGGCCAATAATGAATCTGATCCCGAATCTACACTGGAGAAGATGGCGGATATCAACTTTGAGGGATGGCTTGAAGCCATGGAAGTGCCAATTGACCTTGCGAAGCATGAAGCTGAACTTGAGGGCGATGATTTCGGGATAGAGTTGAGGTATAAGTTCACAGAAGAAAATTTCATAGTGTCTGTCGGCCTAGAAAGAGGTCATGGGCATGATTATTATACCTGCGCAATCCCTCTAGATAGCAAATTTCCAGAAAGGTTCATCGCGTACAACCGTTGGCAGTTAGGCCTTTTCCCTGAAGAAAAGCCTGTTCACATGAGATTCAGTGAAGCTGAAGCATTCTTTGACAGAAGAACATTGGGTGCTTAAGAAGCAAAACCTTTATAAATAAACCATCTCTCCCAGGCCTTGGTTTAGAGGTTCTCATAGGTGATTCAATGGACCCAACGATGACAGTCACTGCGAGTGAGCTTATAGAGAAAGCCGCTGCTCAGATGAAAGAGATGGAAGAATTCAGGCCGCCAGAATGGGCCTCAATAGTGAAAACAGGCGTGCACAAGGAGAGGCCGCCCCTGCAGAAAGACTGGTGGTACCACAGGTCAGCTGCAGTGCTATGCTCAGTCAGACGTCTTGGACCGATAGGCGTGTCAAAGCTCCGGACCAAGTACGGCGGCAAGAAGAACAGGGGCATGAAGTCAGAGCACCACTACAGGGGCTCTGGAAGCATAATAAGGCACGTGCTGCAGCAGCTCGAGAAGGCAGAATTCATAAAGCAGAACGAAGAAGGAAGGAAAGGAAGGAAAATAACCCCAAAAGGGCTCAAGTTCCTTGCATCACTGGTTAAAAATGGATCTGGACGAGATAAGACAACAAAGGCAGGAAGAGCTGCAGTCACATCAGCAGGCCGAGGAACAGCTAAAGCAGCTGGAAGCGATAGTAAAAGCAAGGATGACAAGTGAGGCCGTATCTAGGTATGGCAACATCAAGGCGGCCTACCCAGAGAAGGCAGCACAGCTGCTCATACTCTTCGGGCAGGCTCTCCAGTCAGGCGAGCTGCAACAGGTCGATGACGATATGCTCAAGCAGGTGCTGGCCAAGCTGGCACCCAAGAACAGGCAGACAAAGATAAGAAGGGTATAACATGGCACGGTACATACATCCCAGCAGGAAACAGCGGTTGGCCAAGCTGGCAAGGCGCACGAGATGGGCACCGTTCTGGACAGTGCCCAAGATATTCGGGCAAGGCAGGAGAGTGCATCCAGGAAGGCACACGGCCGTGAAGAGGAGCTGGCGCAGGACAAAGACCAAGGCATGATCAGAATGGAAAGAACCTATAATATCCCGCTGAGGAAGGAGTTCCAGAAAGCGCCTCCGTACAAGAAGTCAAAGAAAGCGGTCACGGCACTGAAAGAATTCTTGAAGAAGCACATGAAATCAGATGACATAATCATACTGAAAGAGCTCAACGAGGCCATCTGGGCAAGAGGCATAAAGAACCCGCCGCACCACGTCAAGGTCATCGCCAAGAAAGAGGACGGCAAGGTGATAGCCCAGCTCTTCGGCCAGAAGTTACCTGAGAAAGAAAAGGAGAAGAAAGACCTCAAGCAGAAGGTGAAGGAGAAGCTGGTAGGCAAGAAAGAGAAGCCAGAGCATAAGGCAGAGAAAGCCGAGCCGGTGGAGCAGGCTAAGCCTGTCGAGACAGCGAAAGAGTCAGAGAAGCCTGTCGCTAAGTCTGTTGAAAAACCTGCTGAACCAGCAGAGAAACCCAAGTAATACTGTCGCCTTCTTCTGGTAGCAAAACATTTATTAACAACTTTTCACTCCCCCTGTCTGAAGGGAACCATGACAGACTTCAAAGCATATTCAGCGGATTTTTACGGCAGCAGTTCGCTAGGACAGAGAGGGGCTATAGAAGTTATCAGGGCGATAGGCAACAAGCCAAGAGAGGCCCATGCGGTCATGGGAGACAATGCGCCTGAAGTCAGGAAAGAGAATATCAACGCAATCACCCTGGGAAGGAGGCTTTCCAAACTCTCCAGGCTAAGCCAGGAGGACATCATGTTTGTCAGGCTGGTCTACGGAAATCCGGAATCGGAGCACATGGAGATAAATCTAAATGTCGATCCATGCATGACAGTCGATGAGGCTTACAAAGACGACCCGACCATGCTGGATTACTTCGTAAAATTGGATGCATCAAGCCATCAAGAGGTGGCATCGGTCGTGTACAGGGATCTGAAGGAAGGAGTTCCCAGCGCAGAGCTCTTCCAATATTGCATCATCGTCGCCGCTTTCTTGAAGACACTCGGGGAAGGGAGCAGATTCGAAGTGGCAACACCAGATTCTGCCGTTGGCCGGCCAGTGAAGACCTTGGACCATTTTCTTAAGTCTCTTGAATCATATGCAAGAGAAGATGCAGGTGTCAGGAATTTCCAGGCCTGGCAGAGATAAGCAATCCACCTCTAGCATAAAACTAAAACTTTAAAAGCCCCAGGCCAATCTCTTTTCTCATGCCAAACATCGATCCAGACCAGCTGAAGGCCATAATCGGCCAGGACAAGACCAAGAGACAGCTGTGCTCCGCGCTCCGCATGGACAGGCACGTCCTGATAATCGGTCCCCCGGGTGTCGGCAAGACCACACTGGCAAAGGATGTAGCGAAAGTCATGGCCAAAGACAACTTCATCAGGGTGCAGGGAAGCCCGGACCTGACAGTAGAGGACCTCATCGGTGACATAGACCCAACAAAAGCGCTCAAGTACGGCCCCAGGAGCGAGAAAGCCTTCACGCCAGGCAAGATATTCAAGGCCAACAACGGAGTATTGTTCTTCGACGAGATAAACAGGTGCCCGGAAAAAGTGCAGAACTCACTGGTGCAGGCGCTGCAGGAACGCACCGCCACCGTCGGCAGCTATGACATGGACATGCCGGCAGACTTCATCTTCATCGGCACCATGAACCCGGAAGACAGCTCGACAGAGAAGCTATCAGACGTCTTCCTCGACAGGTTTGATATTGTATACATGAGCTACCCAGAGATGCTGGACCAGGAGATAGAAATCGTCAACAGGTTCGGAAAGAAGCTGAAAGTGGAATTCCCCAAGACACTGCTTACCAAGAGCATAGAGTTCGTCCGCTTCTTAAGGGATGACAAAGACATCGAGAAGAAGCCCAGCGTCAGGGCATCATTGGGATTATACGAGCGGAGCCAGGCCAATGCCCAGCTCTCAGCAAGGAAGGCAGTCACGTTGGAGGATGTCCACGAGGCCATCGTGTCAGTGTTGAGCCACCGCATAAGACTGAAGCCATCCATGAAATACATCGTAGAGCCTGCCAGCTACATAGCGAAAAAGGCAGGAGATTTCTTCAACGGCTACTCGCCTGAAAAGGGTGATGCCCTTTGACATACGTCCTAAGATAGAGCAGGCAGAGGAAGTACCCGGTTCTCAAGGTGACCAGATATTATCAGGTCTGCTAGGCGGCGACGAAGAGACACTGGATGATGCTCAGCTCATTGCAGAGAGCCTGAACATAAGCGCGCAAGCATTCCTGCCAGACATGACCTTTGAGAACCTGGTCAAGAACTATTCCCTGGCCAAGCAGCTCTACGGACCTACACTGCTGAGGCAGCTCACAGGCTACAGTGCAGCATACCTGGAAAAGAACATCCGCATACCAGAGTTCAGGAAACACCTCAAGGATATCATAGAGAAACGTGTGGAGAAGCTCAAGCAGAAAGGCTTCCTGGACAAGAACAGTGGGATAACCGACACAGGCCTGCTGGCGGCCTCGCTCAAGATGTATGTCGAGGAGCTCGACCTCCTCGTGGCAGGCGGCCTGTTGGGGGAGAAGCACTCCAAGGAGAGATCCATCCATGGTGAGAAGCGGGACAAGAGGCCATACCGCAAAGGCGACGGATACAGGCAGATTGACATACGGGAGACGGTGAAGACCGCGCTCAGGAGAGGCCACAGCAGCATAACAACAGATGACCTGCGCTCAGTGGACAAGCAGAAGAAGGGAAAAGTGAGCATAGTGTTCTGCCTTGACGCATCAGCCAGCATGAAAGGGCAGAAGCTGGAAGCGTGCAAGAAGGCAGGGATAGCGCTGGCGTACAAGGCCCTGGACCAGAGCGACGAAGTCGGATTGGTCGAGTTCGGACCGAAAGCGAGGGAGATGCTCGAGCCGGGCAAGGACTTCATCAGGATAATCAAGGCCATAGCTCAGATGAAAGCCAAGGAGCAGACCGACATAGCAGAGAGCATAAAGGCTGCAATCGAGCTTTTCGGAAGGGAATCCGAAACAAGGCACATCCTTCTCGTCACCGACAGCATGCCGACCGTGGGCAAGCAGCCGGAGAAGGAGACACTCAAGGCCGCCATAAGGGCCAGGGACGCAGAGGTCACGATATCCCTCATCGGCATCAAGCTCACCAAGGAAGCGGCGAGGCTGGCCAGGAAGATAGTTGACATCGGCCAAGGCAACCTGTACTCAGCCAAGACCACAGAAGGCCTGGACAGGATCGTGCTGCAGGATTACGATATGATAAAAGAAAATTAGCTTGAGCAGGGATAATTCTCGTGAAAGAATAAAGATT
>JAHIVG010000098.1 GCA_018816705.1 Nanobdellota archaeon | reverse complement strand
TTCAACAACAAAATAAACGTAATCAAAAGAAGAGCCTACGGCTTCAGAGACCTGGAGTATTTCAAGCTGAAAATACTCCAAAACTGCGGCCTAAGCCATCAGAACAAACCTTGAAGAGCCATTAGTATATAAAATTGATGGGTGACCACTCCGGAATGGAGATATTTTATATATGAATATGGCTTCCCCTTGGTCGTGGGAAAGCAAGACACCTTGGACAAGAGGATAACAGATAGCTTCATTCCTATACTAAGGGAAGGGTGGCCCGCAGGCCTGGCGGGAGGAGGCATCGCTGCCTTGAGGCTGGAGGCTAAGCGCAAATCCCAGCACTTCCCGTTCTTCTTGGAGGACGCCATGAGCGCACTCACAATATATCTGGCGATGCATAACGTCAGCGGCCTTTTCGCGGAGGAGGGATATAGAAGCAAGGAGGATAAGGCATGGTTCCTCAAATGTCCGAACTTCTGGTTCCTCGTCACGTTGCTGGGCTCAAATCTCGCGACCTACAAGATGAGCTGGTTCTTGGGCGACTACAACTTAGATGACCTGGGTCTGGCTGCATTTGTCCACAGCACCATCAAGCTAGGCAAGAAAGAGGCTTCCCTGAGGGACCTGATGGAAAGGCCGTGGGTCTGGGGCGGTGTGTCAGCGCCCATACTAGCCAATTACATCCCGGTCGGAGATTTCACCTATTACGAGGAGCTCGCATGGGCCGATGACAAGGGCAAATGGCTATCAGCACCAGTCTATCCGGTCACCGCAGCAGTCTCCGCCATAAATGAGATATCTGACAACCGCTTCCTGGAAGGAAAGACGGTGTTCGATTATCCATGGCTGGAGTCGATCGGCGTGACTGTAGCACATGCAGTTGAGTCAATCCTACAGCACGACGGTGTGGAACAGATACTGCTGAACACCAACATAACAGGCTTCGGCTCCAAGAATTTCTTCCAACAGCTGAGGAATGGTATCAACAGGAGAGATTACTTGACATTGGGATTGGGCATGGGATTGGGTGCAGCCGGGACAGTCCTGTTCAGGGAGCAAGCGTATGACTTCATCGAGGGCCTGACCAAGATTGAGCTGAACCGCGACGGGTATGTCCAGCTGGCCAGGGATTATATCGTCGGATGCGGCCTCGGACTAAACATCAGTTCGGCTGGGAGCATGCTGAGGTCCGGACCGAGGCATGACCTATGGCTCAACCTCAAGAAGAGGGCAGCCATGCTTCGCAGGGATTATAATGCTGCAGCAGACATACAGGTAGAGCGGATAATTGGAGTCGATGGCGACGTCAGCGGGCTGTACATGGGCCTTGCGGACATCCTTGCGAGATCGGGACGCTTCGGAATGGCGCTGCAGGCATATGATGACGCTCTGAAAGAAGGAGGCGGTGCTCCGACCGCGCTGGATTTCGTGCTCGACGGATTGTACATCAAGGACATACAAAGAGGGCTTTCGAGAATGTGGCGTGGGATCACGCAGGGCACGACCTCCACAGAGATACAGACCTCGCTGGAGAAGCTCTTCGAGGGCAGGGAGCATGACAGTGTCAAGATTATGAAGAGAGTCGTCGAGCTGAATCCTGACAACGATGAGATCCGGCTGTTCTATGCAGGCATGCTCGACATGCTCGGCCGGCCGAGCCAGGAGGAGTATGATACTGCAATCGACCTCATCCTGAGCAGACCTGACCTCAGCTTCAGGGAGATATCCCATTCGAGGAATGAGGTGTGCGTGCTGGACATGGATGAGTTCCTAGAGGAATCGATCGTGATCAAGCGGAACATGGAGTATGGACCCCTGGCTGAGGAGTTTGAGACCACACAGTTTTTTTACGACCGGATTGAGGGCATAGCACAACCGTTGGGGCTGAGGAGCCATGGCGGGAAGCACCTGATGTTCCTGAAGCATGCAGGCGTGGAGACGCTCTACGAACACCTGTTGCGCACACCATATGATGAGAGGTGGCCGGTGATGTGCAGGGCGCTGCAGAAGCTGGCGCTGGTGCATGAATGCAGCCTCAATGATGTGGATTACCTAGACCTTGGCTTGATTGATTTGTTATCAGAGCAACCAGGATATTATTTACGCAGGCTAAATGAGATCGTATTCCCTCATTTTGAAGATGCTGGGGAGATAATCCCGGACAGGGCAAGAAAGCTGTTGATCGATAACATCCCTGCGATAGAAGATGAGCTGAGCCAGATCGAAGATAGGCCCTATAAACGTGACGCAAACCTGACGAACGTCAGGGTTTCCCCTAGCGGTGACTTGATTGATGTAGATTTTGAGAGGAAGAACAGGCTGCCATGGCTGCATGATTTCATATATCAGACAGAATTCCCGGGAGTCATCGAAGAGCAAGAAGGAGCAGCCTATAATACCACTTTAGAAGATTATATGGCAATCTACCTGTTCGTCAGGCAATACGGTAAGCTGACAGAGTTCCACAGTGACAGGAGGGCAATCCATGTCGTAAGGGAGATGGTGGCCGAAGAGCTGGAGGAAGGAAAGATGTTCTTTAATCCAGCATCAGTAATTTCCCATCTAGATCTTGCAGCCTACAGGCTGAGGGACATGACTTATGAAAGTGGTGTTGAGGATTTCAACTATCATTGGCTGATGGCATACCGACGCTGTGAACAGCTCGAATCTCCGATCAAATGGAAACAAGACAGTTACCATAATATTTTAGAAGCTCTGAAAGAGATAGACATGAATATGACATAGCATTATTAGAACTTGTTGGCCATCACCGGGCCGTTCATGTCAAAGATTGATTCTATCATGCTGCTCGTGAGCATGAGGAAAGGCGGATATTTGGTCTTGGAATTCTGGTATATCTTCCTGAGCCTGTATCTTTCTTGGGCAAAAGCTGCCATCTTGGTCAGGTTGAAGTCCTGGTAAAGGTCGATGAACGAGCTGAAATATCTGTTGGCATCTGAAAAAAGCTGCATCATCTGAGTTTCAGGTTTGATCTTCAGCTGGCAGATGTCCCTATACATGTCAGATACCTTCTCCAGCTGCTCGACAATGAAGTACATGGGGGGATTCCTTTTTCCCTTCAGCACCTTCTGGTTCAGGATCCTCCTGCAGAAATCTGTGAGCTTATTAATATCCTTGTCGCGCAGGGCTATAGCCTCAAGCTGCTGATGGTCCATCTTTTTGATGGCCTCTTCAGAGTCAATACCCATCTGCTTGATGATAAAAAACATCCTGTTCAGGACTCGGTCGAATTCCTCAACAACGGTCTTCGTTACCTCTTTTGCGATGATGGAATTCTTCCTGTGTTCGGTAATCTCGAAACCTATGAACTCCTCCCTTATGACTTCCTGTATCAACTCCAATTCTTTCGGTGTTGAGAATGAGATTTCCATCTCGCTATAGCCAGCCTTGTATAATGCGCCTAGAATCCGTTTGACCATAGGCTGGAGATCTGCGACGTCAATACTAGCCCTTTCGCACCTCTCACCCCCTTCAGTACTGATCTTCAGTACGTTGCCGTCCTCCTCGATCTCGACCTCGTCGCCTTTCTTGATGTTATGGGCCCTAGCCCACTTGGCAGGCAGCGAGACCATCAGGGTTGCAGGTCCGATCCGTGATACCTTGCGCCGCATGGCATTATAATATTCTTCAGATATATAAATATTTGCAGAATTACTTGCTTACAGGCCTAACTAACAGTATCCAGGCGCCTACACTGATGAGCATGGCTGCCAGGAAGAACATCACTGGATTGGAGCCGAAGGCTGAGCGGTTGTTGGCAGTCGAGGCATAGAATAGGCTCTTGCACTTTATTGGCGAGGCGCAGAAGCTTTGGCTGTCGATTGTGCAGCACACGTCCTCTGCAGCGCAGCTGTCAGCTGATGCGCACTCTCCACCTTCCATCGTGGCGTCGTTGAGAACTGCCATGCCCGCCGCATTCACATTGGTGTAGCGGATGAAATAGAGCGTGAAAGAGACTAATATGAACACCACCAGCAGGAACATGAACTTGGCCCGTTGCATGGGCAGTTATTTGGGGTTGTAGTATATAAAGGTTTCTTTCACGAACTCGTAACATTGATGATCGCCGTTATCAGCAGCGCAGCTCCAAGGAACTGGTCCCAGGCCATGAGGTGGCCGTGCACAAAGTAGTCCAGGAAGATGGCCACGATGGGATACATCAGCTCGTAAATCGTTGCCTTTGAGGCCTGCACCCGCTTCAGGCCGAAGTAGTAGATGAATATGGCCACGCCTCCTGTTGAGAACGCGATTATGAGCAGTGTGATGAGGTTCTTCATCGTGACTGCCTCGAATCCCGCACCACGGTTGAAGGAGAGGACTATCAATATCATTATAAGGCTGGTGAGGCCGAAGCGGATGTAGGTTGCCATCCTGAAATTGACCTTCTGGACGACGTGCCGGCCGAAGACCGTCGATGAGCCGAAGGCGAAGGCTGCGATGAGAGCGAACATCGGCACGTACAGGACTTGTATATCAGCGCTGAAGTCAGGGATGCCTATGCCGAACGCGACCAGGTAAGAGCCGAGCAATGCTGTTGCGGCCCAGAAGAAGAAGCCCCGCTTGGGATGTTCCTTCAGGATTATCATGGCGAGCAGAATGGCAAAGACAGGCTGGGTCTTCTGGAGCAATACCACCACAGAGATGCTGGAGACGCCGTCGAGGAAGACAGAGAAATATGCTTTTGTGATGGCCAGCGTGCCTATTGTGCCGCCGAAGACTGCAATCCAGAAGAAGGCTCCCCAATCCTTCTTTGTCAGCTTCTTCAATTCTTTAGATTCATAGATGAAGAACGGGAGCATGAAGCAGAAGGCGATGAGGTGTTCCAGGAGGACCACGATCGTGGGATCAAGGCTGTACAGGCTGGGCCTCAATACTGCGCCGTCCAGCGCCCATAAACTTGCTGCGAACATAATGGCTAATGCACCTATCAATGCGGGTCTCTTCATCTCAGCTTCACCTCGCTGTTGTCTTTGAGCTTGAGCTGTCTTCTAAGGTTATTGGGAGCGATGAACTCGATTATGTCCTCGGGGTGGGATGTGCGTTTTGGGAATAGTATGGCTCCCTTTACGTTGCCTAATTGGGCATGCATGCCGTCCAAGGCTCCGAACTCGCGGCCTTCCTTCTTGAATCCCTGCACGCGGACCATGCGTTCGTTCATGCAGAACATCCTGAGCCTGGGCATGTCGATCTTTAGGTTCAGTGTGCCGGGATAGGGCTTGAAGCCGAAGGCCTTCTCCAAGCGGTCCATGTATCTCTCGACATAATATCTTCCTTCGCCCACTCCTGATACGACCTTGCCCTTGACCTCGGTCTTGGGCTGGAGGATGTCCTTGAGCTCTGCGAGCCCGTCCTGCAATGATCCTATCGCTTTGGGAGTGAGCGTGGTGGAGAATCCGGTGTTGGTGGTCTCGAGCTCGATGAGACCCTGATCTGCCAAGATGCGGAGCCACCTTGAGACAGTCTGCTGGGAGGTCTTGAGCGCTTTAGATACACTGGCTGTGGTTGAGTTAATCTCTTCGAACAGCCCTCGCTTCGCAAGATACAGCAATAGATCCCTTTTCATAGCCTGGGGGATAAAGGGGTTACTTATATATGTTACGTTTAACAGGAATGAGTAGCGAGTGATGCCCATGCCTTAAGAATAGATAAAGTTTCCCCTTCGCTGTCCGCCCGATCCCGCCCACCCATCTGATGGTGCGGCAAGTCGAGAAATGGAGAAAGCCGGGTCGGTCTATGGCAGCATTGAGTAGGTTACAGCCCAAGCTCTGTGTCGATCCGCTTGGCAGCTCCGCGCATCTTGTCCAGGGTGCGCATGAGGTCAGATTGTATCTCGTCGATAAGGACCTCTAGGTTCTCTACGCGGAGGAAGTATGCCTTCTGGTCATAAGTGATGAGGCCGGCGTTGATGAGCTTGTTTATATGATGGACCACAGTGCCACGGCTGAGGCCTGTGCGGTATGCCATCTGGTCAGACGTCAGGGGATGTTTCTGCCTGGCTGCCTTGAGCATCTCTATGAATATGCGGAACATGCTACGGTCCTTGTCCCGGTCAGAGAATAATCCCAAGCTCTGGCAGAGCCACTGCAGGTCCTGGTTCAGGTCGGACTTGAGCGGTTTCCTCGACCTGATGATGGTGATACGGGTGGTCGGCATGATATTCAAGATACCGATTATCTATTAAAAAGCTTTGGATTTGTGCATTTTAGTAAGATATCATTTTCAACCGAAAGTTTTATATATTCTTTACTATATTACTATACAAATAAGTATATCTGATTAAAAATGGAGGCTGATAAGATGAAAAAATTGATGTTCTTTCTAGTTATCATAATGATGCTCGGCCTGGCCGCGTGCCAGCCGGGAGAGAATATAGCAGGAGACAAGAGATTCAACCAGGTCGCGGAACTGACGCCTGAAGGCGTTTCAATAGGCTTTGACTTGATAGTTGAAGATATCGAGGTAACACCAGCTAGCCCGAACGAGACCTATCCTATCCAGGTGAGGATGGCGATCAAGAACCAGGGCGACAAGGCGATAAGGACACCTTTCAACTTCACGCTGACATGCAAGAACGCCGACCAAGGGACCGTATTCTTCAAGAGCCAGGTCCATAGCGGAGTGTTCGCACCCGGAGTCGTCAAATGGTATACAATGTGGACTTACAGCGACCCCTTATTGCGCGGCGGACAATATTCCCTGGTGGCAAAGGTCGATACCCTTAACCAGATAGACGAGGGCCGCAACGAGAAGAACAACGGGAAGACCGAACCATTGAGTATCTATGATAATGAGGACATCGTCTGGAAGAATGATGTATTCACCGTCGGTGTGGATTCATGCGCGCGAGAGATACAGTTCACAGGCTGGGTCAATGCCGACGACCTCATCAAGATCAAGGACATCGCCGAAGGCGAGACATATGAGGTGAATTACGACCAGAATGGATATGGTACTCTGACGCTGCAAGGGTATGATTATACTCTAAGATACATCGAGGGGACGCAATACCTCAAATTAGTGGATGTCTTCCCTGAATGCATCGGGGACACTCCCAGATGTTATGACTCGGATGGCGGAATGAATTTCAACGTGTCAGGTTATGTCCAAGGCAATGATGAAAATGGCACTCAGTATCACCTCGATGATTATTGTATATTAAATAGTAATAATCTGAGGGAATATTATTGTCAGGGTGATTTGTACCAATTAGCCTCCTACAACTGTCCTCATAGCTGTAATGATGGAGCCTGTCAAGCTGAGTGGAACCAGACATTTGACCTGTTAGCTTACGACATTTATTGGACACCAGCAAATCCTGAGACAGGACAGCAAATCAATATTAGTTATCAGGTGAAGAATATCGGGGACACTACTGTTGGACAATTTTTTAATAGTGTTGGATTCGGTGTCGCTTGGTATCCCTGGGTTGTCTATGCTGTTGACAGCTTAGCCCCTGGTGCTGTCCACACTCACACAGAGACAAGGCTGTTTAATATCACTTCTGTGTATCTCCTTGATATGACTGTTGACATGTATAACAATATTAGCGAGTCAGATGAAGACAATAATTTTCTATTAGAAAGGATGAACGTGACAGGCGATATCACTGATTTGGTGTGGTGGGATATCAAATGGTCAAATGCTCAAGCCCCCCAAGTTGGCGAAACCTTCAATATTAGTTTTCAGTTAAAGAATCGGGGCACAACGACTGTGACAGGTTTTACAAATCGCTATTGTATAGAAAATTGGGGCTATTGTAACTATTACTCTGTCTCCGATCTTGTTGCTCCTGGAGCCATTCACACATTTTATTATCCATTCACTTGCAATGCAACTGGAACTTATTATCTAAATCATGATATTGATGTTTATGACGATATCAATGAAGATAATGAGAACAATAACTACGTTGAGGAGCAGTTAGAAACA
The DNA here is from genome assembly GCA_018816705.1 of Nanobdellota archaeon. Taxonomy (GTDB): domain Archaea; phylum Nanobdellota; class Nanobdellia; order Woesearchaeales; family JAHIVG01; genus JAHIVG01. The sequence goes on along the minus strand of JAHIVG010000098.1, from coordinate 6,009 downwards.
GGAGTGGATATATCTGCTCCCTCAATATCCATGTATTTAGATTACTATCCTATCAATGAATCAGTTGCGGGCTCCTGTTACGGAACTGATCTTGAATCTGGCATGAAAGAGCTATCGATTGCGTATCGCTACAATGGCCAAGGAACATTCAATTCGTTAGCATATGCATGGTGCAGTGGCGTGACAAATTGCCATAAGAGTTTCACCCTGCCTCTTAATAGTACATCTAATGTCACATCAGTAGAATTCAGAGGCATAGGAGAAAATACGATTGGTATGACCACTCAAATCATCAGTACCATTACGATACCTTAATTTTTCTTTTTTCCCTTATTAGTATATAAATCAGTATATTGACCAAAATGAAGGAGGAATCGAAATGAGAAGAATTCTTTTGATGTTGGCATTAGTTGGATTGCTTATGTTCTCCGGCTGCAAGCAGTCAGAAAATGTGACGGGTGAGAGGCATTTTACCAGAGATATAGGTGGTGGGGGCGGCGGTTCTGAGTGCGATGTTACCCTTGATATGGTTGAAGGCGAGATTGTGGATGTCGTTGTGGGAATTAATAATTATAACATTAAAGCAGACTTTGTTGGGGAGAATGCCGCAAGGTTCATCATCAAAAGCCAAGAAGAAACAACAGTCCTGGAAGAAGACGAGGATTATGTTGCAGCGGATGGTTATCTCAAGCTCACTCCTATAAGTATAGTTAATCCGTCGAATGTTGAAGTATGTCTTATAGCAGAGGATTAAACGACGACTGACCTTCCTGCCTACGACATCATATAGCCCATCTAGTTCCCTTCCAAGAACTGGTGTGGTACTATGATACTTTGGCTGGGATCACTTATGATAATGATGATGGCTGTTATAGTGCTAGCTGCTCTCTTACAGAAATAGATTTCATTCTATGATTTCTCGTCGAGGAAATTGACTGTTTCTAACTCGAAATCGAAACATTTATATAGAACCTATGTCTATCTTAGGTTGATTCTGTTGATTTGAGGTCAACGGAAACATCCGGGGTTTATAAACAAACTATAAATCAAGAAGAAACGGATAAAGATGAAGTGAGGCACAATGAAAAAAAAGACTGAGCTGGAAGTAAAGAACGAAGAGCTGACAATCCAGATGAAAGACCTGACAGACACTCTCAAGCGGGTCCAAGCTGAGTTCGAGAACTACAAGAAGCGAGTAGACAAAGAGAACTCAACGAAATCAAGGGCTGTAAAAGCAGACCTCATAAGGCGGATGCTCCCGATCGTAGACAGCTTCGAGCTGGCGATAAAGAACTGCCATGAGAAGACAGACTTCAGCAAGGGTGTAGAGATGATCTTCGCGCAGGTCATGGACTTCATGCATGGCGAAGGCTTGAGGCCCATAAATGCCAAAGGTCAGAAATTCGACCCACACATGCACGAGGTAATGCTCCAGGAGAAGTCGGATAATGATGAAATCATACTCGATGAACTTCAGAGAGGCTATATGCTCAACGAACAAGTATTGAGGCACTCAAAGGTGAAGATAGGAAAAAAGGAGGCTGAAGATGATATCAAAGGACACCAAAAGGGAAAAGGCACTTGAAATCGCGAAGGAGTGCGAAGCGTGCGGCCATTGCTGCAAGCATGCGTCCGGTATACTCATAGAAGATGAAAAGAAAGCCTTAGCAAGGCATTTCAGGCTGTCTGAGGAAGAGTTCGAAAGCAAGTACCTTGAGGACACCGAACGATTCAACACCAAGATTAAGCGGTTCAGGCAGATCAGGTCAAAGCAAAGGCCTCATGGACAATGCATAATGCTTGCCCCCACTGGCAAATGCACCATACATAAGGTCAAACCCCTGTATTGCAGGATTACCAACTGCAACGATGCAGGGGAGCAGCTGACGGTCTGGTTTGCCTTGAACTATTTCATTAATATCAATGATGCCGAGTCGATAAGGCAATGGGCGCAATACCTGAAGAGCCACTCGACCATACCTGGCGGGGAGCTGGACAGCCTCGTACCCCATAAGCAGAAGCTGGACATGATGCTCAGCCACGACATGCTACACTAGGTGATGATGATGGATACACAGATCAACGATGACCGGATGCAGAAGCATTACATAAGGCCGGAAGCCATACTAAGGTATCTAGTAGGCCAGGACGACAATCTCGACACGCTGATAATGTGCAAGAGTAGCCAGGTGAACCTGGTCACCTCAGATGCAGCAGTCTATGAGGCAATGGCATCGGTAACGAAAAATGATGATTTCAAGCTCAACAAGCTGGCCAAGTTCTTCGAGGTAGTGGAGATACAGTCAGCAAGGAGAAAGAAGACAGTGCTGACCCACGAAAAAGTGGAGCAGCTAAGAAAAATAGCATTAGGTGATGCAAATGACAAAGATAATCGGGATTGATCTAGGGACAAGCAACTCAGCAGCAGCATTCATGGAAGCAGGCAGGCCGAAGATAATACCGAGCGCGGAGGGCGCAACGCAGTACGGCAAGGCCTTCCCGAGCGTAGTGGCCTTCACAAAAGACAATCAGCTACTCGTCGGCGAGCCTGCGAGAAGACAGACGGTCTCCAATCCTGATGGGACTGTACTTGCAGCCAAGAGGAAGATGGGTACAACGTACAAGTACAAGCTGTACGGCAAGGAATACACGCCTCAGCAGATATCGGCGTTTCTCCTCCAGAAGATAAAGAAGGACGCAGAGGAGTTCCTGGGCGAGAAGGTCGAGAAGGCAGTGATTACCGTCCCTGCATACTTCGACGACAACCAGAGGCAAGCAACCAAAGATGCCGGAACCATAGCCGGGCTTGATGTGGTCAGGATAGTGAACGAGCCCACAGCAGCATCATTGGCCTATGGCATCGACAAGCAGGAGAAAGAGCTCAAGATCCTTGTCTATGACTTCGGCGGCGGCACGCTGGACGTGACGATAATGGAGTTCGGCGACGGCGTCTTCGAGGTCAAATCAACTAGTGGAGACACTAGCCTGGGCGGAACAGACATGGACAATGCCGTGGTCGAATGGTTGGCATCAGAGTTCAAGAAGACAGAGGGCATAGACCTCACCAAGGACCGGATGGCCATGCAGCGCCTCAGGGAAGCGGCCGAGAAGGCCAAGATCGAGCTGTCGACAGTGCTGGAGACAGACATTAACCTGCCGTTCGTAACGGCAACCAATGAGGGGCCTAAGCACCTCAACGTAAAGCTCACAAGGGCCCAGCTCGAGTCACTGGTCATGCCGTTGATCGAGAAGACCAGGCAGTCGGTGGAGCAGGCCATGAAGGACGCGAAGCTCAAAAAGGATGACATCAATAAGATAATCATGGTCGGAGGACCGACCAGGATGCCCTCGGTTCAGAAGTTCGTCGAGGGGATAGTGGGCAAGAAGGTCGAGCGTGGGATAGATCCCATGGAATGCGTTGCCATGGGAGCCGCGATCCAGGCCGGAGTCTTGGCCGGGGACGTGAAGGACGTGCTGCTCTTGGATGTAACACCTCTATCTTTGGGCATTGAGACTCTGGGAGGAGTCTTCACAAAGCTTATCGAGCGCAACACGACCATCCCCACCAAGAAAAGCCAGGTGTTCTCGACGGCAGCTGACCACCAGCCTGCAGTCACGATAAACGTGCTGCAGGGCGAGAGGGCAATGTCGGCGGACAACCGTTCGTTGGGCAGGTTCGACCTAGTAGGGATACCGCCTGCGCCGCGGGGCATACCGCAGATAGAGGTCACCTTTGACATCGACGCCAACGGAATCGTGCATGTGACGGCAAAGGACCTGGGCACGGGCAAGGTGCAGTCCATAAAGATAACAGCCACGCAGAAGCTCTCAGAGGACGAGATAAAAAAGATGAAGAAGGAAGCAGAGGAACATGCTGCAGAGGACAAGACAAGGAAGGAAAGGGCAGAGACCCTGAACGAGGCAGACTCTTTGGTGTTCCAGTACGAGAAGACCATCAAGGAGATGGGCGACAAGGTGGACAAGAAGCAGCTCGAGCCGGTAGAGAAGGGGATAGATGAGCTGAAGGAGCTGCTCAAGGACAGGGAAGGCAACTTCGAGGCCATCAAGAAGAAGAAGGACGAAGTCACCGAGAGCTTCCAGAAGATCGCGACCGAGCTCTACCAGAAGGCTGCACAGGAACAGCAGGCACAGCAGGCGCAAGAGCAGGCCAGACAGGCAGAGGATGCGCAGGAAGACAAGTCCAAGGGCAGGAAAGGCAAGAAGGACAAGGTGGTCGAGGCCGACTTCAAGGTGGAGGACGAGAAGAAATAATTTTCTTCTTTTTTTTATACATGAGAGCACTATTCAATTGGGCCATACCGCAAGATTTATAACAGCTCGCTGAGACAAGCAGAGAATGACCAAAGACTACTACGAGATCCTCGGGGTGCCGAGGGGCGCCTCAAAAGAAGAGATAAAGAAGGCGTACAAGAATCTGGCCAAGAAGCATCACCCGGACGTCAACAAGGAAGAGAACGCTGCAGAGAAGTTCAAGGAGATAAACGAGGCAGCATCTGTCCTGGCAGATGACAAGAAGAGGCAGCAGTACGACCAGTTCGGCACCACTGCCAACGGGTTCTCAGGAGGATTCGGCGGCTTCGACTTCTCAGACTTCATGTCGAACATCGGTGATTTCGGCTTCGACTTCGACAACATATTCGACACGTTCTTCGGCGGAAGCTTCGGCAGGCGCAGGAGAGGCCCAAGCAGGGGCACAGACCTGCGCGCAGACATCGAGATAAGCCTTGAGGAGGCAGCCGAAGGCATAAAGAAGAGGCTCACGCTCACAAAGAAGGAGCAGTGCGACGGCTGCAACGGCTCTGGCACAGCTGAAAGCGACGGCATCAAGACCTGTCCTGAATGCAACGGCTCAGGCATGGTAAGGCATTCCCGGAGGACACCCTTCGGCATGTTCACCACGCAGGCCGGCTGCGGCAGATGCCACGGAGGCGGCAAGATAATCACCAAGCCCTGCAAGGTGTGCGGCGGCTCTGGAAAGCGGACACAGACCAAGCGTATCGAGATAGACATCCCTGCAGGCGTTGATGACGGCAACAGGCTCCGGGTGGGCGGAGAAGGAGAGGCAGGAGACCAGGGAGCCCCGCCAGGAGATCTTTACGTCGTGATCCATGTCAAGGAGCATGACCTGTTCGAGCGGCATGACGATAACGTATTCCTCGAGATCGAGGTGAATTTCCCCATGGCAGCGCTCGGCGGCGAGGTAGAGGTACCGACGCTGGAAGGCAAGGCCCAGCTCAAGATCCCTGTCGGCACGCAGTCACACACGGTCATGAGGATGCGAGGCAAGGGCATACCCCACCTCAACGGCCTGGGCTCTGGAGACCAGCTTGTCAGGATCGTTGTCAAGACCCCGGCAAAGCTCAGCAAGAAGGAGAAAGAGCTGCTGTTGAAGTATGCGGACATGCGCGGGGACGAGGTCAAGCCGACGAAGGGGTTCTTCTCTAAGTTCAGGGCGTGATTTTTTTGGCCAAGATACTCATGACCGATCGCTTCAGGTAATCCACATCCCTGACATGTATATCATGTTCAATCACCTCAAAGCCGGCTTTCTCCAGTATCCCCTTGATCTCTTCATATGTGAAATAGGCATGATATTTTTCAGCATAATCATACCTTTCGTCCTTGATCATGCCTTCTCCTTCGCCTTCTTTCAGGCCGATAAAGAGCATGCCGCCTATTTTCAGGACCCTATTGATACCGTTAAGGACTTTCGGCAACTCCTTCTTCGGTATGTAGAGCAGTACGGCCTGGCACCATACGCCATCAAAGAACTCATCATCGAATTCGATCTCAGTCAGGTCCATGACGAAGAACCTGGCTTTCGACCTTGACCTGGCCTTCTCTATCATCTTCGCTGAGAAATAGATCCTGCAGAGCGTGGACTGGTTGAAAAATTCTGCCAAAAGGTCAAGGGGAAGAGGATCCTAGACTTGGGTTGCGGGCCTGGGAGAGATTGCATTTTCTTCATGGATAATGGTTTTGATGCCT
>JAHIVG010000097.1 GCA_018816705.1 Nanobdellota archaeon | reverse complement strand
AGCCCTGCTTTCTTCCACAAATGGTAAGCTTTATCTTTCAGTGTTCGTCTCTTTTTCATGGTGGGGGGAGCCTCCCCCACCCCTCATGGCAGCCCTCTGGGCTGCCAGAGGTTATAATTCTTTCTTACTTTCTACAGAGCCGTTAGACCCTGACTTTCATCAGGTCATGCGCCAGTGTCGTGTTCGGGAACAATGTCTTTGCGTCCTCTGCCAGCTTTGTCGTGTCCTTGTACCGTTGAGAGAAATGAGTCAGGATCAGCTTCTTCGCTCCTGCCTGGTTAGCTATCTTTGCAGCGTCCTCCACGCTCAGGTGGCCGTATGCATCAGCTTTCTCCTGGTGCTCCTTGCCAAACGTACCCTCTGATATCAATACATCGGCGTCCTTGGCGAGCTCTATGCAGTTCTTGCAGTATCCTGTGTCTGTGATGTAAGAGATCACCTTCCCTTTCACGTCATAAGTTGCGTCCGAAGGCAGCACCTTCTTCCCTTTCCAGGTGATGCTCTTGCCTGACTGCAGCTTTCCCAACAAAGGACCATCAGGTATGCCGAGCTTCTTCACATAATCTACCTTGATGCGCTTCCTGTCCTTCTCGATGAACCTGAAACCGATGGTGGGTATGCCATGGTCCAGCGGCAGCGCTTCAAGCATGTACTTCTCAGTCTCGAAGAAGGTCCCCGTCTTCACTTCGTGGACTTCCACGTTGATATTGCGGTCGAAGAAGAACCATTCAGTCATGTTCTTGTAGAAGCGTTTGCTCCCTTCTGGGCCGAAGATCTTGAAGGTCTCCTGGTAGTCAGACGCTCCCAGGGTCTGCAGCAGGCCTGGCAGGCCGAGTATGTGGTCGCCGTGCCAGTGGCTTATCAGCAGTTTGGTGATCCTTGTGGGCCTTATGCCGGCCATCCTCAGCTGCCTCTGAGTGCCCTCTCCGCAGTCGAATAGCAGTCCGTCCTGGTTGAACTCCAGCAGCACAGCTGTGTGGTTCCTGTCCTTTGTCGGCATCATGCACGCCGTGCCTAAAAACGTGAGTTGCATGCCAGTTATTGGTGTGGGTTTGTTTATAAATGTTGGTGCTGTTGTCCACGGATTGCTTGCCGGGTCGCACCCAACCACTGGCCTTTTAAGGCTTGGGTCGGGAACGAAGGGAAATGCAAAGCATTTCTTGTGCACAAAACTACACTTTCGTGCGTAGGGCACAAGGCTCCACACCGCGGCTTTAGGAAACACAGGAATGCCGCGGCGGGGAACCTTGAGTTCCCCTTCCCCAGAGACGGAGTCTTGGGCACAAGCGAGCTACGCTCGCTTTGTGTTTGGGTCCTATCCTTTTGTAAAGGATGGGGGGAAAGGCTTATAAATGCCCTTCTTCCCCACAGCCTCATGCCCAAGAAACAGATAGTCAACGGGATGATGCTCAAGGAGCGCATCGTGACTGAATGCTCGGACGAGTCTAGGGAGATATATGACAAAGGAAGATTCGGCGAGCCATTGGAAGACGGCAGGCTGCAGCTCAACCTTACAGAGGCCCAGTACCTGGTCGAGAAGGAGAAGCTCATGCTCGTGGACGGCAGGAACCAGGGCATCGTTCCGGATAAGCTGCTGAAGAAGGCGATAAGGCTCGAGCCGAACTTCTGGGTGCGCTACCAGGTCTACCGCGACCTGAGGGATAGGGGTTACATTGTCAAGACAGCCCTCAAGTTCGGAGCTGACTTCAGGGTCTATGGCCGTGGGGTGAAGCCAGGCGAGGACCACGCGAAGTGGCTGATATACCCAGTGAAGGAAGGTGACACCTTGACTTGGTATGAGTTCGCTGCCAAGAACCGCGTCGCGCACTCCACCAAGAAGCGACTCATGATCGGCATAGTCGACGCAGAGGGTGACGTCACATACTACGAGATACGCTGGATGCGCCCCTAAAAATATTTAAACCCCCGCCAGTTCTAATGCCCTCATGGACCAGGACGAGATAGTGGCATTTGTGAAGAGGCACGCACCCATATTGCCTGCCAAGCTTGCCAAGGAGATAGGTCAGCCCATAATCATCGCCTCAGCCATGCTGTCAGAGATCGTGGACAACAAGCGGTTGCGCCTATCCGCGTTGAAGGTCGGGGGCTCTCCGCTATACTTTGCGCCTGGCCAAGAGGAAAAACTCCTCGGTTTCTTGTCCTACCTCAACGAGAAGGACCGTCGGACAGTGGAGCTGCTGAGGCAGGAGAAGGTCCTGAGGGAGGACGAGCAGCAGCCTCTCGTAAGGGTTTCACTCAAGGTCATAAGGGATTTTGCAACACCTCTCGATGTGCAGTACAAGGGCAGCACGATACGTTTCTGGAAATGGGCCTTCATCTCAAACAACGAGGCTGAGCCACACATCAGGAAGAAGCTGCACATATCCAAGGCAGTGCATAAGGTGCCGGCCATACAGGAGCCCGAACAGCTAGCCAAGAAGCCCGAACCGATACCGAAAAGGCCAGAGATCCAGAAGAAGATCACACCGGTCCAGAAAAGGCCTAAGAAACCGACAGATGACCACTTCCTGCAGAAGGTGGAAAGATACCTTCAGCGGAACGACATAGACGTGCTGTCAAAGGAGATAATAAAGAAGAGGTTTGAGGTCGACCTCATTGTGGCCCTGCCTAGCACTGTGGGCAGGTTAAAGTATTACTGCAAGGCCAAGCAGAAGAAGCGCGTCTCAGACAGCGACCTCTCCAACGCGCACGTGCAGGGTGAGGTGAAGAAGCTGCCCGTGCTCTTCGTGCACACAGGGGATCTCACCAAGAAGGCCAAGGAGATGAGCCAGACAGTGTTCGCCAACATGAGCATAAGGAAGATATAGGATGGGAGTCCAGATAACAGAGCTTCTCGAGAGAAAGCCGATGGCCATGAAGGACCTGAAGGGCAAGGTCATCGCCATTGATGCCTATAACCAGCTCTACCAGTTCCTGAGCTCGATCCGGCAGCAGGACGGAAGACCTCTGTCTGATTCGAAAGGGAACACTACATCACATCTCGTCGGACTTTTCTCGCGCACTACCAAGATGATGGAAGAAGGCCTGAAACCTTCGTTCGTTTTCGATGGTCCCCCTCCCAAGCTGAAATCAGAGGAGAGGAAGAGGCGCAGGGATCTGAAGGCCGAGGCTGAGAAGAAGTACGAGGCAGCTGTGACCGATGAGGACATAGAATCCATGAGGAAGTATGCTGCGAGGACCAGCAGGCTGACCAAGGACCTGGTCGATGAGGCCAGGCAGCTGATAAGGGCTTTGGGGCTTCCTGCTATTGATGCGCCTTGCGAGGGCGAGGCGCAGGCAGCAGAGCTTGTCAAGGAAGGAGAGGCCTTCGCTCTCGTATCGCAGGACGCTGACGGACTGCTCTTCGGGTCGCCGAGGCTTGTCCGCAACCTTTCGGTCCAGCCGAGGAAGAAGCTGCCCGGGAAGATGTCCTACACCCAGCTGATGCCGGAGCTCATCGATCTTGAAGCCACACTCAAGTCGTTGGGGATGAGCCGTGAGCAGCTGATCGCTTTGGCGATGCTTGTCGGTACAGATTACAACATGGGGGGTGTGAAAGGCATAGGCCCGAAGAAAGCGATGGTCCTGGTGAAGAAGCACGGAAATGATTTCAACGCATTGTTCAAGGAGACGGCCATTGAAGGCTGGGAAGACATCTTTGGGCTGTTCACAAATATGGAAGTGAAGAGAGGGATAAGGCTGGAGTGGGAGCAGCCCGATGAAGAGGCTGTCATGAAGATGCTGGTCGACGGGCACGAATTCAACCCGGACAGGGTCAGGCACAACCTCTCAAACTTGATGAAGGCCAAAGAGCAGCAACAGCAGAAGGGCCTCGGAGACTATTTCTGATGAAGCTCAAGCAGGCGTTGGCCGGTGGACTGACGGAGCAGGAGCTGGATCAGCTAAAGCCAGGCCACGACGTGATCGGAAGCATAGCCATACTCGAGATAGACAGGCCGCTGCGCAAGAGACGCCACGCAATTGCCAAGGCAGTGATGCAATTGAACAACCACATAAAGACAGTGTTGATGAAACAAGGCGGTCACACCGGGAGGTGCCGCACGCAGAAGATGGGTTTCATCCTAGGCAGGCGCACCAAGGAGACAATGCACACCGAGAACGGCGCGCGGATGATGCTCGACGTGGAGAAAGTGTATTTCTCTCCCAGGCTGGCCACAGAGCGCTTGCGCATAGCCAAGCAGGTCATGCCAGGCGAATCAGTCTTGGTAATGTTCTCCGGCTGCGCACCATATCCTCTAGTCCTAGCTAAAAACACCAAGGTCAAGGAGATAGTCGGCGTGGAGATCAATCCCGCAGGGCACAAGTATGGCCTCAAGAACATTGCGTTGAACAAGATCACCAATATTACGCTTTTCAAGGGCGACGTGAAAAAGATCGTGCCGAAGCTGAACAAGAATTTCGACAGGGTCATCATGCCCCTGCCCAAAGGCGGCGAGGACTTCCTCGACATCGGCATCAAGGCAGTCAAGAAGGGAGGCATTCTTCATTACTATGATTTCCTGCACGAGGACGAGATACCGAAGGTAGCTATTGATAAGATCAGGAAAGAGGTCAAGAAGCAGAAAAAGAAAATAAAAATCTTGAAAACGGTCAAGTGCGGCTCACAGCAGCCACACGTCTACAGGACGTGCACAGACTGTAGAATCATTTAGAAACACAATACATAAATATTAATTCTACTTTCAAATGGTAACTATGGAAATCTATCTTGGTGTGCCCCCTTATAGTGGATTGGTTCCCGACACAAAATGGATGGTTGATGAAAAAGGGAGCAACGCCATTGTGTGCACCCAGACCAACGCCAGGCAGAGCTATAGCTACCTCGGACCAACATACCTTCCCGGCCCCTCACAGGACAGAGAATATGTGGTTTCTGTTGAAAAACATGACCATCCTTTGGACAAGCATTGGTTGGGTTTATGGCTGGACGTAGCTATAAAAGAAGATAGTCACGAGTTGTTAACCATGACTGATGATGATTTCTCCCATCTCTTAACTACAGCATCAGAGCTTCAAGTACTGCACTGCTTAGAGGCTATGCTGAGCACGTTAGAGGGAATACCCAAATTCAAGGCAGATGACTTGGTTAAGATGTTGGGCGGTGGGCAGGGAAAGTTGGCAACATTAATTTTTACATTGGATAACACTCTCAATCCAGAGAACTTACAGGACATCAGGGCCCAGCTCTTGAGAAAAGGCAGATTATTCTCTGAATACTTCCCAGAGTACGCTAACTCTCTAGAAAGACGATTCAAACCATAAACTTTAAAATTCTGCGTACCAGCGCATGCCCATGGCAAAATGTCCGTACTGTAATAAAATTGTTAAGATAGATGACATCAAGATGGAATCAACAGGTTGGCTGGCCAACAAGAAGATGTTCTCCTGCCCCCACTGCGAATCGATATTAGGTATGGGATTCTGGGGCTCAATTCCCTGAGGATATCGTTAACTTTTTAAGGCCGGCCTCATCCCTGTACTAGATGAAGTGCCAAGTGTGCAAGCAGAAGATAGAAGAGACCTTCCTGGGCAAGATAGAAGGCACAATCGTGAAGAATGCCAAGGGAAAGAAGTTCGCGGTCTGCAAGGACTGCCAGCGCCTCGGGAAGAAGGAACTGCTTGCGAAATTGCCTCAGTAGCTCAGTAGCTAGAGCGGCAGATTATCAGCCGAACCTCGTATTGGACTCGCGTCCAATCCTTTTGAACGCTGTTCAAAAGTAAGCTGCAGGTCGGGGGTGCGACTCCCCCCTGAGGCTTTTTTTCTTAAAACCCGTTGACTAAAATCATCCCGCTTGCCACCAAAATGATTAATATTATTTTTATTACAATGTTAGCTATTCGAAAGACCCCGCCTTGTCTTTTTTTAAAACTATAAACAAGGGAACCCAATAACAAGATCATGCCGATGGCCCAAATGATATTGCCGACCAGTTTATTCAGTATCATTATTACAATAGAAATAAAACACAACCCATAACCCCCGAAGGATATTATTGCAGGAATTATGCCAAAAGCCTCTTTTTCAGCATCCATAAAATCACCTCAATTAATATTAATGGGCCCGCCCGGATTTTCGCTGTGTCTCGAACCGGGGACCTCCGCCGTTCTCAACGCGTTGTGAAGGCGACGTCATCTATGGAGCCGGCGTTAGCTGGCTAAGCCACTAGACTACAGGCCCGTAAGAGGCGATAGTTGAGTTGTTGTTTTTAAATCTTTACAGAAACAGCCTCTGATAGTTCTCGTAGACGATGTTCTTCAATTCTTCCAGATCGAGGCCCTTGAGCTCAGCTATCTTCTCGTATGTTCTAACAACATTCGCCGGCTCGTTCCTCTCGCCTTTGACCGGGCTCAGGAAAGGTGAGTCTGTCTCAGCCAATATCCTATCCGAAGGTACTGTCTTTGCCAGCTCTTGGAAGTGTGTGCTGAAGACGACATTCGTCGGGATGGAGAAGAAGTAACCATTCTCAATGGCCTCATTCACCAGTTTCTTGCTGCCTGAGAAGCAGTGCAGCAGCACCCTTTGAGTCTTCTCCTGCTCCAGGATTTCCAAGACTTCCTTCTCTGCCTTCCTTGAATGAATTATGACAGGCTTCCCCAGCGAAGATGCCAGCCTGAGCTGTTCCACAAAGCGTTCCTTCTGCAGGTCGAACTCAGGGAGCGTCCCATCCAGGCCGATCTCGCCGACAGCAAACGGCTCCTTACCCCTGATCCACTCGAGCTCCTGCTTGAATTCTGCCCCACTAAGCGCGGTTGCCTCATCAGGGTACAGCCCCAAAGCAGCCTTGACTACATCGGACCGATGGATAAGCCGGTTATCAGCCGGAGAGGTACCGGCATCTATAATGACAGACACCCCGGTCGAAACGGCCCTACTTACCACCTCATCCACCTTCCCGATAAATGACTTATGCGTCAGGTGGCAGTGGCAATCGATATATCCTACCATTCCTTCAAAAACCACCTTTCATGTTATTAAACTTTATCGTAAGATTTTTAAAGGACAACCCATTCTTCGCCACTTGGTGATACTCATGGCAATAGTAGGATTTAACTTCAGCAAGCTCACAATCGAAAGGAGTGAGGCAGTAAAAGGGAAGATAAGCATATCCAACAATGTCTCGATAAAAGAGATAGAAGAGGCAAACCTGGCCTTGGGAGAGGCGAAGCAGAAAGGGCTCAAGTTCACGTTCGAGTTCACGTCCATCTATGAGCCCAAGTTTGCATCGATAAACATCCACGGAAGCGTGCTCTACCTCGCAGACAGCGGCAAAGTGACTGCCATGCTGGCCGAGTGGGGCAAGAACAAGAAGATTGACAAGGATGTCATGACAGAGGTTCTCAACACGGTCTTGACGAAATGCAATGTCGAGGCCCTTATACTGAGCAGAGACTTCAACCTGCCTCCGCCAATACCCTTACCAAAGGTCGAGACGCAGAAGAAATCATAGAAATCAGCCGAAATTGCATCATTCCACACTGAAGTGTGGAGTATGAAGATGCAATTTCTTTGATAGGCTGATTTCTAGGATGATCAGAAATCGCTACATCCCATGGCTAAAGTCGGGGGTACAAAGAAATCCAAAGGATTTCTTGTACACGAAAACTCTGTTTTCGTTGTATTGCGATTTCAGACATAATCTCTATTTTAGCCCCGGGGAAGAGCCATGGCTGAGAAATCGATAAAGCTCAAGGTCGCGGAAGCGATACAGGACGACGTGAACAAAGGCATAGTCAGGGTAGACTCTAGCTTCATGCACGAGATAGCTGTAAAGCCCGGCGACATAGTCCAGATAAAAGGCAAGCGCCCGACCGTCGGCATAGTCGACAGGGCCTACCCGGGAGACATCGGTCTCAACATAATCCGTATGGACGGCCTCATCAGGAGGAATGCCCAGACAGGCATAGGCGAGCCAGTGGAAGTCACGAAAGCCGAGGTGAAGGAGGCCAAGAAGATCATAATCGCTCCTGCGACCAAAGGCATCCACATAGGCATCTCACCCCCGAACATATTGAAGCACGGCCTGCTCGGAAGGGCTGTTGTCAAGGGGGATATCGTCTCGCTCGGCGGCACGCGACGTAGGCGCTCGACAATGGAGCACAGCCCGTTCTTCGAGGAGATAATAAGCAGCATGTTCGATGACCGTGCGTTCAACTTCGGCTTCGCAGACCTGAAATTCATCGTCGCTGATACCAATCCCAAGATGCCTGTTGTAATAACAGAGATGACCGAGGTCGAGCTTAACCCAGAAGCCGTGGACGTCACCGATGACAAGGTCCTCGAAGTAACCTATGAGGACATCGGCGGCCTGGACGAGGACATTAAGAAGATACGAGAGATGGTTGAGCTCCCGCTCAAGCACCCGGAGATATTCGAGCGCCTCGGCATCGAGGCCCCGAAAGGAGTCCTGCTACATGGGCCTCCGGGCACAGGAAAGACCCTTCTAGCAAAAGCCGTCGCGAACGAGACCAACTCCAACTTCAGCCTGATAAACGGCCCTGAGATAATGAGCAAATACTACGGCCAGAGCGAAGAGAACCTCAGGAAGAAGTTCGAGGACGCGGAGAAGAACGCGCCTTCAATCATTTTCATCGACGAGATTGATGCCATCGCATCGAAGAGGGAAGAGGCGCACGGCGAGGTCGAGAGACGGGTTGTTGCACAGCTCCTTGCCCTTATGGATGGCCTGAAGAGCCGCGGCAAGGTCGTCGTGATAGCCGCATCCAACATTCCGAACGCGCTGGATCCCGCACTTAGGAGGCCGGGCAGGTTTGACCGCGAGATAGAGATCGGTGTGCCGTCCAAAGCCGGGAGGCTGGACATATTGAAGATCCACACGAGGAACATGCCTCTCACGCCAAGCACTGACATTTCTTCTTTGAAGGGAGAGCTCAACCAATCGATCAAGCAGCTCGACGACTTGATAGACCGGCGCAAGGACAACAAGGAAGAGAAGAGGGAGCTTGACGAGAAGAGGAACGACAGCCTCGACCTGAAGACCAAGCTGAAAGGGATAAAGACCAACAAGGACCTCAAGGCTTTATTGGCTTCAGATGCCGTGGATGAAAAGCAGAAGGGCATCATCAACGAGCTCCTTCAGCTGGGCATGCTCGAAGGCATAGCCCACGTGACTCATGGCTTTGTCGGTGCAGACCTTGCGGCCCTGGCCAAAGAGGCAGCCATGAACGTTCTGCGTCGGGTGTTTCCCGACCTCAGGCTGGATGAGCAGGAACCGATTTCCCAAGAGATCCTGCAAAAGCTGGTGATCACGTCAGGGGATTTCAATGACGCATTGAAGGCCGTAAGGCCAAGCGCGCTGCGCGAAGTCATGATTGAGAAACCCAATGTCAAGTGGAACGACATAGGTGGGCTGGAAGGGGTGAAGCAGGAGTTGAAAGAGGCCGTCGAATGGCCGCTCAATCACCCAGAGGCCTTCAAACGCCTTGGTGTCAGGCCGCCGAAGGGAGTCCTTCTTTATGGCGCTCCAGGTACAGGGAAGACTCTGCTTGCCAAGGCGGTTGCGAACGAGTCCGCTTCGAATTTCATACTGGTCAAGGGCCCTGAGCTGATAAGCAAATGGGTCGGCGAATCGGAGAAGGGGATCAGGCGGATCTTCCATAAGGCGAGGCAGACCGCCCCGACGATCATTTTCTTCGACGAGATTGACTCTATCGCCCAGAGGCGGGGTTCATCATCCGACAACCGGGGGAGCGAGCGTGTCGTGAACCAGCTGCTGACAGAGATGGATGGCCTTGAGGACATGGCAGACATAGTGGTGATGGCCGCTACCAACAGGCCTGACATCCTTGACACTGCACTTCTGCGGCCGGGGAGGTTTGACAGGATAATCCACACCCCTGTGCCTGATGAGAAGGCCAGGCTGGAGATATTCAAGGTGCATACCAAGGAGATGCCCCTGGAGAAGACGGGCAAGGACGACTTCTTGAAAGGGCTCGCCAAGGGGACAGAAGGCTATGCTGGAGCCGACATAGAGGCAGTGTGCAGGGAAGCCGCGATGCTGGAGCTGAGGGAGAACATCAAGGCCGACAGTGTCAGGAATAAGCACTTCGAGGATGCCTTGAAGAAGGTCAAGCCCTCGGTGACGAAGGAGATCGCGGAAGCTTATTCTGAATTGCAGGACTTCTTCAGGTCTGCCAAGGCGAAAGAGATGAAGGAAGAGAAGCCGTCCTATATGGGCTAGTCCTTTACGACCTTTGCAGTAGCCACTATCGCATCATCCGGGCTCAGCCTCATCAGCCTCACACCCTGAGTGTTCCTGCCTATCACTGGTATGTCTTTGCAAGGCATCCTGATGATATTGCCCTGCTTGGATATGACCATCACCTCATCGAAGTTCGTGACGGATTTCACTCCAGCGACAGGACCGTTGCGTTCTGAGCACTGGATGTTCTTCACCCCGAAGCCTCCCCTTGAGATGAGCCTGTATTCCTTTATGGGGGTGCGCTTGCCGTATCCGTTCCCGGTTATGGTCAGCAGGGTTCTTTCGTCGATGGCTATTGCCATGCCTATGACGAAGTCGCCTTTCTTGAGCCTTATGCCGATGACTCCCTTGGAGTTCCTGCCCGATGCCCTGATGTCCTTCTCATGGAACTTGACCGCCAGGCCGAGCCTGGAGGCTATGATTATCTGCTGCGCGTTGTCGGTCAGCCTGACCGCGATGAGCTCGTCGGTGTCCTCAAGGATCACCGCCCTTATTCCGCCCCGCCTCGGTTTTGAGAATGCCTTCAGCGAGGTCTTCTTGACTATCCCCCTCTTGGTGCACATCACCACATAATGACCTTGGTTGAATTCCTTGACCGGCACGAAGGCCGTTACCCTTTCACCCTCGTCCAGGTTTATTATGTTGACTATGTTCTTTCCGCGGGCCATCCTCGACGCTTCCGGGATACGGTAGACCTTGAGCCAGTGCACCTTGCCATTGTCCGTGAACAGCAGGAGATAGCTGTGGGTGTTGGCCATGAATACGTGCTCGATCAGGTCCTGCTCTTTCGTCGTTGCGGCGATGACGCCTTTGCCGCCCCTGCGCTGCTGCCTGTACTCATCCAGGGAGATGCGCTTGGCATACCCTGAGCGGGTTATGGTGACCACAACGTCCTCTTCTTCTATGAGGTCCTCGATGTCGAGCTCTTCCTCTTCCATCTCGAGGATCTCTGTCTTCCTGGGTGAGGGATATTTGGCTTTCAGCTCGAGCACCTCGTCCCTTATGATCTTGAAGATCTTGTTGTCGTCAGCGAGTATCGCTTTCAGCTCTGCTATCTTCTCGACCAGCTCTGTGTGTTCCTTCTTGATCTTGCTCTGCTCAAGCGCTGCGAGCTTCTGCAGCCTCATCTCGAGGATGGCGTTAGCCTGTTCGACCGTCAGCTTGTACTTGGTCATGAGCCTGTCCCTTGCCTCGTTCACGTCCTTGGAGGCCTTTATCGTGGCGATGACCTCATCGATCCGTGCCAAGGCTATCAATAACCCCTGCAGGATGTGGTCCCTCTTCTCTGCCTGGTCCAGGTCGAACCTGGTCCTGCTCTTCACGATGCGTTGCCGGTGCTCGATGAACAGTCGGAGTATGTCCATCAGATTGAGCACCTTGGGCTCATTGTTGACCAGTGCGATCATGATGATGCTTGTTGTCACCTGCAGCCTGGAGTGCTTGAAGAGCTGGTTGAGCACGATCTCTGGGTTGGCGTCCCTCTTGAGCTCGATCATTATCCTCATCCCTTCCCTGTCAGACTCATCCCGGAGGTCTGAGATGCCGAGCACAAGCTTCTGTTTCACCAGGTCGGCGATCTGTTCGACCAGGTGAGCCTTGTTGACCATGTATGGGATCTCGGTCACGATTATCTTGGTGCCTTCTGTCCTGGTCTTCGCATGTACCCGCACCTTCCCCCTGCCGAGCTTGAATGCCGCCCTCAATCCGGCTGTGCCGGCTATGATGCCGCCTGTCGGGAAGTCAGGCCCCTTGATTATGCCCATCACCTCGTCGAACGTCGCTTCGGGATTATCAATGAGAAAGGCTACAGCATCGCATACCTCACCGAGGTTATGGGGCGGGATGTTTGTTGCCATTCCCACAGCTATGCCTGACGTGCCGTTGATCAATAGGTTTGGAGCCCTTGCAGGCAGGATGATCGGCTCTTTCAGCGAGCCGTCGAAGTTGGGCTGGAACCTGACCGTGTTCTTCTCGATATCTACAAGGAGCTCTTCGGCCATCTTCGAGAGCCGTGCTTCGGTATATCTCATCGCTGCTGCACGATCCCCGTCAAGACTGCCAAAATTGCCCTGCCCATCTATCAGCGGATACCTGAGTGAGAAGTCTTGCGCCATCCTCACCAGCGCGTCATATACCGCCTGGTCGCCGTGCGGATGATACTTTCCGAGGACCTCACCGACGATCCTGGCGCATTTCTTGAAGGGCTTGTTGTGGGTCATGCCCAGCTTATGCATCGCATAAAGGATCCTGCGGTGCACCGGCTTGAGTCCGTCGCAGACATCCGGCAGGGCCCTGCCGACGATGACCGACATCGCGTAGTCCAGGTATGACTGCTTCATCTCGTCTTCGATGACCCTCGGCAGGAGCTTTGCGGCGATAGAAGGAAGGTCCTTTGACGGCTTGGCAGGTGTTTCCATATAAAAACTGATTTGACGCCGGTTTATAAACGTTTTGGTCGCATTTTTACCGTCGAGAAAATCATTGCTGATGGCAAAGGAATCAGCTATTTATTTTCAATATTGTAAATAATTATTAGGCCGGAAGGCTGTTACCTGATAATGATTGACTCATAGCTGCTCGATCACTGCCCTGCTCACTTCAAAGCTCTTTCCGCAGTAGACGCAGCGCTTGCGCTTGCCCTTCATCATCATCGTTGCGGCCTGGAACTTCATGGTGTTGCCGCAGTGCCTGCATCTCAGTAGAAATATCATTCTCCCTTCTTTTCTGGATCTTCTGGTTCTGCCGCTTCTCCAGGTTCTTCCTCAATAGGTTCTTCAGGGCTTTCAGGCTCTTCAACAGCAGGAACGATGTTTTCCTTTGGCTTCTCTGTTTCCTGCTCTCCATCCTCTACCTGGCTTTTTTCCGCCTCAGCGGTCTCTACTTCTTGCTCTGCCTCTTTCTGCGCTTCCATCTCCTCTGCCCGCTTGGCAGCCCTGTCGACGAGCTTCTTCATCATGTGTTCGTCTATCTCGAAGTAGTCGAAGAAGCGCTTGCCGAGCTTTATCAGCTTGGTCTTGCCGTATCTTTGCCTGGTTATGAACCCGGCCTTCTCCAGCTCGGCCAGGTGGTCATATGCCTTGTTGGTCCTTATGGCTATGACGTCGCTCTGCTTGACCGGCACCTTCCACGCCACGACTGCAAGCGTCTCGATTATGGTCTTGCTCATCTCTGTCTTCACGCCGAGGCGCTTGGCGATGTTGAGATACTTGGACTTGACATGGAACTTCCACTTGTTGTCCTCGTTGACCAGGTGGAACGAAGAAGTCTTCTCTCCATAGTCTTTTTCAAGGAGCTTCAATGCCTCGAGGACGTAGTCGCTTTCGTAGACGCGCGCCATCCTGGAGATCTGCTCGAGGTCCATCTTGTCGCCCCCGGCGAACAGGACGGCCTCGACCCGGTTGCGTATCTCTGCCAGCTTATTCTGATCTAAGGAGCTTGTACTTGCCATCTTCTTTTCCTACCAGCCCGTCCTTGATGTAGTGGTTCATAAACTTTTCCAAATGAAGCTCCTTAAGCCCGATCTCCTTGGCTATCTGGGGCAGGTCCTTCGGGCCTTTCCTCAAAGACAGGATGAGCAGGTTCCTCAGCAGTGATCTGGCGTTCTTGTTCAGCACGGTGTTCTGCTGGGTGAGCGTCTTCAGGCGCATGTCGACATCGTGGAGCCTTGCCTGGAGGTCGTTCAGCAGTGAGGCTAACTGCGGGCTCTTGAAGGATATGCTCATGGGCTTGAATATCTCGACGTTGGACGGCATGTAGTCGAAGCAGAAGCCGACGAGGCTTGCCGGTCCCTTTATCCAGAACGTCAGCTCGGCAAAGGTGCTGAAGAGCTCGTCCTGTGGCACTGTCTTGGCTATGTCCACCTCGAGTATGTCCATGTCTTTCTTGCCTTTTATCTCTTCGAGGTACTTGTTCAGGGTCTCCTCGACGTGCGCCTTAGGCTGGCCTAGTATCTCGATTATGGCCCTGCACTGCAGCTGGCCCTGTTCCAGCCGTTCCGTGTCTGAGATTTTTTCTTCCATAGGCCTTGTGAAAAATGGGGTGTTTTTATAGTTTTCTCAACCAGAGCAGCAGTATCAGCACTATTGTCTCCACTATTATGATGAACATCGGCACCATTGACGCTGCCTTCGCAGCGGTCGATTCATACAGCACAACCATGCCAAGGATGTTGTTGACTGGCTTTTTATGTTCTGCTATGCTTTTTCCGGAAATCTTCCGGTCAGAACTTATCCTTCAGCGCCCTGGCCACGTTGTCAGGCACCAGCTTTGAGATGTCAGCCTTGTTCATGGCCAGCTCCTTCACTGCGCTCGAGCTCAGGAAGAGCCATTCCTTGCTGGTCATGAGGAACACCGTCTCCACCTCTTCGTTCAGCTCGCGGTTGGTCAGGGCCATCTGGAACTCGTAGTCGAAGTCAGATACCGCTCTGAGAGACCTTATCACTGTTGTCAGCCCCTGTTCCTTAAGGAAATCCACCAGGAGGCCGTTGAATGAGGCCACCCTGACCCTTTTTCCGACACATCCTTTTATCAGTTTGACTCTCTCCTCGACTGAGAGCAGCGATTCCTTCTGGTGCTGAGTGCCCACTGCCACGATTATCCTATCAAATATGCTCAGAGCCCTGGTTATGACATCCAGGTGCCCGTTGGTTATGGGGTCAAAGCTCCCCGGGTAGACTGCAATCTTTTCCATAGTTCATCAACCTTCTGCTTGAGTTCCTCAAGCACGCCGTCATTTTCAATTACATGGTCTGGCTTTTTTATAGCTTTCTGAAAGACTGACCGATTTCCGGAGTCTGGTCGCCTTACATCTATGGTTATAGCATCCAGCTTGTCAAGCCCCAGCTCGTAGTACAGTGCAGCGTCGATGACGCAATCACCCCCGATCTGCCCGTTGACAGCCTCCGATAGCACGGGATGGACGATATCATTCAATCTCTTGACAGATTCCTCGTTCATGAACGCGATTGCCGCAAGCTTCTCCCTGTCGATCCTACCGTCGACGACGATAGGCTCGCTGAAGGCCTTCACCAGCTTTGCCTTGATATCCGGCCTGAGAAGCAGCTCATGCCCGATCCTGTCAGCGTCGATCAACTTCAGCCCCTTCGCAGCCAGCTGCCTGGCGACAGTGCTCTTGCCCGAGCCTTGCTTGCCGGTGACAATGATTATCATGAAAACCATGATGTTATTCGATTATTTAAATGCTTTCAAGCCCCAGAGTTTGTCGCAAATTAATTAAAGAATTGTTGCTTTATGAAAGTTTTAGGGGGTGGGGGAGGTCCCCCACATGCCTAAAACCACACATTATTGGCAACAGTATGACTTTTTGTATAAAAAACATTCGAAAAAAAGCATGTTTAAACGGCTTAAAAAAGAGTGTCGTAAGCTT
>JAHIVG010000008.1 GCA_018816705.1 Nanobdellota archaeon | reverse complement strand
TGGAGAACCAGCGCGACATCGGCGTGATGATAACCAAGGTGAGGGTCTTCGACGAGGAAGGCCTCCTGATGTGCGAGGCAGGCATCGAGGGCGAGGATGCCATAACGAGCAAGGCTCTTTTCATGGGCACCTTCGGCGGCAACACAGGCTGGCATATCAATGCCCTGGAATGGGACGACATCTCAATACCCTGCTCCAAGTTCGAGCCCTCAGGGGAGAAGAAGGCATACACGCTACGCATGGTGTTCTTCCTGGATGACGCCTCGCCTGCTTTCTCTCATCCAGTGGAGGGTGAGATGGTGGCCATCCCAGAGACGATCAAGATCTAAGATGCCTGACAAGAAAGAGCTCTCAAAGAAGAAAGAGATATCAAAGAGGTTCTGGAGGCGGTTCCTGCTGGTAAAAGGAGCCATCTGGCTGGTGATAATAGTGCTGTTCATAATATTCATCTTGAGGCTCAGGGGCTGATGAGGATCAGCAAGTAGCCAGGTCTGTGCCATCAACCATATACCTAAGTCTCGTGTCTCCCACGCCTATGCTGTTCTCCTTGGTTATGTGGGAGATGTTTATCAGGTTGCCGTCCTCGTCCTCGAAATAGATGCAGAAGTCATACCGCGAGCCGACCTTGCGCTTCATGGCGGTATAAGTCTGGTTGGCGCACCTCGAGAGCATGTCCTCGTCGAGTATGTTGTTGTCGATGAACGAGCAGTCGTCATCAGACCCGGCCATCACATAGTCAAGGATCAGGTTACCTTCTTGCATCAAGGATTCCAGCACTCTTGTCTGGGAGGCTCCGCCTATCACATACATGAAGATTATGACACCTAGCAGGAATATGCCTGATGCTACCATGACGTCTGTGGACCAGGCCTGGGCCCTTCTCATATGTCACCTTTCGCAAGGCAGCTTAATAAAGGTTTATTCTCTTTAAGAAGTAACAACAGCATCATGTGTTGACAGCTATGGTCACTATCCCCAGGTCCTTGGTGATGCGGATGCTGCCCGGCGCTATGTCTCCTGTGACGTTGGCAGGCAGGGGTATGACTTGCTTGGTGTCCCGGTGCTTATAGTTCAGCGTAAGCTCTGAGAAGTCCAGGTTTGCCGGGTAGTTCAGCTGCATCTCGTACTCTAATCCCAGTATGTTCAGCGGCAGCTCGACATCCCTTGAATACCCGTCCTCGACCGACTTCGCCAGGAGGATCTCGCTCTTTATGGTCTCGGCCAGCAGGTTCAGCTGCGCTGCTTCCTGCTTCTCCTGGGAAGACAGCGTGACGTTGCCTACGACCAGGAACAGCACTGTAAAGAGCAGCAGCATGAATGAGGTGACCAATGCGAATTCTATCGCGGCCTGGCCTTTAGGTGATCGAGATGTTGACATGCGGCGGTGGCCCCCTCAAGGCTTCCAGCTTGATCCTTTTCATACCCTGAGAGGCTGACAGCCTTGTGAAATCCGCGTTAATGTTCACATCTGATGAGAAGACTATCTCCCCGCCCCTCTGCAGGTGGAATATGAGCTCGTATATCTCGGCACCCAGGTCACGTTTTATCTCGAGCCTTTCGATCCCGTCAGGCATGGTGTGCATGAGAGTGGTCTTGGACGGCGGCCCCAGGTAGTATATCGACTTGGACTTTATGACTATCTCGTTGCCTATCTCACCGATCTTGGCTTCCATTATGCGCTCGGCAGACTTGTAGGATTCTGCGTAGAAGATGTAGACCATGGGGATTATTATCACCAGCCCTATCGCGGCCACCATCAGGTATTCGGTCGCTGACTGTCCTCTTTTTTGCATGAGTATCATTCTGGAGCCGGTATTTAAATACTTTCGCATGGGCAGGCCGCGTAGAAAACCGATAAGATAAAATTCTTTTTGATCCGTTCCACTATATGGACTTATTAATACAGGAGTTGGCTCTTGGGCAATTCTTGTGGAAAAGGATCAAAAAGAACAAGGTTTTCTACGCGGCCCATGGGCAATAACTCAAAAAGCCTTCCAGTCCCCCACGCGTCTTACTGATAAACTCATTTTCACCGACACATTTAAATACGAGTTTTCTAAAAGAAGCACTATGAGATACCGCCATTGGTTCATCATGCTGCTGCTGCTAGTGACCCTCACGGTCTCTGCTCTCGTGACATCCGTATGCCTGAACGGGAACTGCAGGACCAACGTGGGCTATAGGAACTTCTTCGGCATGGCGGCCCAGCAGGCCCTGGAGGGTGACAAGGCGAGCATTGTCCTCTTGATAGTGCTGATAATGCTGCTCGTCCTGATGGTTTCCGTCGTCGTCCTGAGCGTGTTTGTCTACCTCAAGAAGGAACATATGAGGCATAGCGTTATATGAAGGCGGATGAATGGGATTCTATCGCAAGTGATTACTTTACCGAGATCGTCTCGCCCTTCGCACACCAGTCGACCAAGAAGCAGTTGTTGTCTGAGATAAGGCGCCATTCTGATAAGGGCTTGAAGGTCATCGAGCTGGGCTGCGGCATCGGGACGTTGATACATTTCCTGTCTAAGCATTTCGGGTCAGTCCATGCTATCGACTTCTCGCCAGAGATGGTCAAGGAGGCTGAGAAGCATGCCAGGAAGAATGTCACATTGGCCGTGGCCGACATCCTCGAAGTCAAGGGCAGCTATGACATGGCCGTGGCCATAAACTCCATCCTCGCGCCGGACATAAGGAAGGTCGAGGCGATGATGGGCAATGTCAATGCCTTGCTCAAGGAGGGAGGCCTCCTCGTCGGCGTCTTCCCTGCCATGGAAGGTGTCCTGAACATAGCCATGCTGGCATACCAGGCGGAGCTGGACTCGGGCAAGAGCAGGCGCAGGGCTAGGCAGCGCCTGTCATACAAGCTGGATGAGAAGTGCTATGACTTCCTGCTCGGCCTGCAGGACTACGCCGGCCGGCAGAAGTTCTACTACGGCTTCGAGCTGGACTACAGGCTCATCAAGGCCGGCTTCAAGGAAGTGGAGAGGACCCGGCTGGAATACCCCTGGGGTGCTTCCAACGACGGAATGAGGTTCAAGGGCAAGCCCAAGCCCTGGGATTGGTTGGTCGTCGCAAGAAAGTAGGTCATATATTTAGTGCTATTCTATGTGAAGATTTGATCTTACCATATGCCTCTATTTTTTAATCGTTCATAAATTCTTTCAAGTCTAAGCTGTATATTAGTTATAAATCCTACAGCACCGTTTCTGAGTGGCTTTTCGTCTTTTTTCAATATATCAATTGATTTTTTCAGTTCCGTTATTACTAATCCTCCTTCCTTCGGAATATCCCCTTGGCCTTTGGATATCCTTTCGACCATCTCTTTAGCTATATTGACATCTTGACGGATTGACTCACACTCTCTTTTACTATGGTCAATGCATGATAGAACTTGATTAATGTCGTCCAATACTTCCTCCAGGTGTTCTTTCGCCGTAAAATGCTCAACCTTTACATCGTATCGGGCTTTTCCCATCTTATTAACTTCACCAATGCAATCACAAATGTGGATCATATATAAATTTTTCTATATAGTCGGATTTCCAGGGCTAAATATCTCCAATTACTGTCCACACTATCCGGGATTTATTAGAAATAATATCAGGTTTGACTGCAGGCAGCAGTCGGGTCTTTCTGTTTTCCAAGCGCGCCGATGTTGTTGCCTCAAAAAACCTTATCCCGCCATCCTCGGCGGCTTCTCCCTGGAAGCGCGCTTGAACTCCCCGACCGCATTGCCGAGGGAGCGCGCCATCTTGGGCAACCGCTTGGGCCCGAAGACCAGCAAGGCTATCACCAATATCAACACTATCTCTGTTGCGCCGATGGGCATATGGTGTGTTATTATCTTCGGATATATATGCTTTGCCGAAAAACATAAAAACCCCTGCTTCCAGTTTTACTCCATGGAATTCATAGACGTGGTCTCGCTGATAATAAAGATACAGGCCGTTTTCCTCATGACTGTGGTGGCGATAAAGCTATGGTACGTGGACAGGACGCAGCAGAAGACCAAGCTGGCCCTGACATTTGAGCGGCTGATGAAGTACACCATGTTCAAGAAGGCTCTCTTCTTCATCATGATGACCTTCCTCTTCGGCGTGGCAGCCGAGGTCGTAACTCTCTGGAGCAGCCGCACACTGGAATATGTCTTCACCTTCCTCTCGCTGGGAGGGTTGATGGGCTTCGCTTATCTATTGTTCAAGATCTCTTCTTACACTTATGAACACAAGCAGGGCAGCTTGTTCAAGAGGGCGCTGGTGAACACACAGGAGGTCGTCGTGCCCTTGATAGGCGGCACTATCACTGCGATCCTGATATTCTTCTCTCCCGGGCTGTCATCATCGCCCACAGGCATGGCCGTAAGCCAGGCAGCAGCCGGCTCTTTGCTGGAGCTCGGCATCCTGATAGCTCTCCTGGTGGCAGTCGGCCTCATCATCAGCCGGACTGTTGTGAAATAGTCTATTCTTAGCCCGCGCTGTTTTCAAATAACATATTTGTCCCCATCCTCTGCTGCCCCCATGCCCCCACCCACCCTCATGCAGTCTGCCTTGGAAGCCATCCAGAGCAGGCATTGAGTGCCTTAGTTCCGCTATCCCACCCTATCCCCCCCTCCCTCATGCTTGTCGCCTTTGATTTCACCCAGCAAAGGCATGGTTTCTCCCCCAGGCAGTCAGAGAACAACAAGGTTTTAAACCAGTACTCATTCTTCCTTGGCATGGAATTTAATTCAGAGCATGAATATGCTGGATACATCAAGGATGCCCTCTCAGCGCCTGTTCCAGGCACGGCATTGGCCGGATTGATAGAAACTGCAGTAGTCAAGGCAGCTGAAGGCAGTGTAGCAGTCCTCTTCTCTGGCGGCATCGACTCCTCGCTGATTGCTTTCATCCTCAAGAAGCACAATATAGAGTTTACCTGTTACACAACAGCCCTGGTCGAGCAGGGAGCAAAGCTGCCAGAAGACCTGGTCTGGGCCGAGAAGGCAGCAAAAACACTGGGCTTCAAGCATGAGATCGCCAAGATCAGTATCAAAGACCTCGAAAAAGAATTGCCTAGCATCATCTCCATCATCGGTAGCAGCGACCCTGTCAAGGTCGGGGTGGCAGCAACGCTTTACTTCTCGCTCAAGCTCATCAAAGAAGGCACGGTATATTCCGGCCTGGGCTCAGAGGAGATATTCGCGGGCTACCAGCGCCACAAAGAGGCCAAAGATGTCGACGAGGAATGCAGGAAGGGCCTCTACAGCATGTACCAAAGAGACCTCGAGAGGGATTCCAGGCTTGCAGAGCATTTCAAGGTCAGGCTGGCTCTACCGTTCATGGACGCCGAGGTCATCAGGAAGGCCATCTCTATGCCTGACAAGATCGAGCCTATGGAGAAGATGCCTCTCAGGAAGGCAGCTCTCGAACTCGGCCTGCCCGAGGAATTCGCCTTGAGGAAGAAGAAGGCAGCACAATACGGCTCCAAGGTGGATTGGGCGATAGGGAAGCTTGGCCGGCAGAAGAGGCTCTCAAAGAAGGATTACCTGGCGTCAATCATACGAACCTGATGGTGAAGGTGAAATCAGCTTCCTGGCTGATGTCCTCAGGCTCTGTTTCCCATAGCTTGAAATTGACCAGTGAAGGTATCTTTTCTATGATGAGAAAGGTCTTCGGATAATTCCCCCAGTTATTGTTGCAGCCTTCAGGGTGGTCGCAACCGCGGCCATGGCGCAGATGGTCCTCCATATTGACCGCTTCCTCGAAGAGGGCTCCTCCAGGGGCATCGATAACTCCGTCTGATGCTTCAGCATGGAAATAATTGAAGCCGAAGTCCCTGGCGTTGAAATTATCGATCTTCATCTCGATGCTGTCCGGATCGAAGAACGGCTTGCCGATCTTGAGCTGTTCCCTCTCAGAGATGAGCCTGGTCATGTCATATGTCGCCTCTGCCCTGGCCTCATCCGGATACCACATCAGCAGGACCGGCCTGGGATAGGTGGGAAAACAATCCCTATATGCGGGAACGCTGAAGCCCTTGCCCTCATCCAGGGAAAGCAGCAGGAAAGGGTTTGCTATGTGCCTGGACTCTTCTGAGGCGCCGGCGATGCTGAAGCTTCCCTCTCCCAGGCAGAACTGGCCATTCAGCCCCCACCATGGCCTGTCACCTTCTATCTTGCCATAGACGGCCTCATAAGGATGGTATTCCCCTGACACAAGATCCGGATGTTCGTCCACATAGGCTTTCCTCAGGCCGAAGAATTGCCCTTTCGAGAGGAAATCGAGCTCAACAGGGTCGTTCAGGCCTATTTCCATCGGGCCTCCTGTCAGGCTGAGCCTATTCGGCGCTGAGGAGGCATTCTCCTCTATGATATCCCTATGCCTGTATCTCATGATCTCATCCTGGACAGAATATGGCATAGAGTGAGAAGGATTATAGAAAGCAATCCCCATGGTATACCCGCTGTTAAGAGTGATGAACATGTACCTGACGCTTTCGATATCCGGGATTTCCAATAGCAAGTAACGGCTGACCTCTGAGAATTTTTCATCTCTCTTCATGGGATTCGTGATTAGGGAATAGGGGATGTGGCCGCTGACGTAGAGGTCTGTTGTTCCGAAGACGGTGGAGTTGAACATGTGTGGGTCATCAAGGCCGAGGCTTTGCATGCCTCCTATCATCTGCTGAGACTCTTCTGGCATGAAGGTTATCCGGAGAGCCTCTATCGGAATCCAAAGCGCCAAGGCGACCAGGATGACGATGGTGATGGCCTTGCGGTGTTTTGTTTCAGATATCGGCCTGAATCCAGGGGCCCCTGCCTTGACTACTGCTGTCCTTGCGAGATAATCATGCAGGCCGCGCTTCTCCTTGGTGAAGGCGATTAAGAGGACGATACCCAGCATCAGCCCCAGGCCGGCAAGGCCGAGGACGGCCCTTGCCCAGGCGAATTGCCTGAAGCTTGTGGTGAGGCTGTCTGAGATGGCAGATGAGAAGAAGAAGAAAGCGAGGATAGAATACCGGTAGGATGCTTGGCTGAATGTGAGGAACTTGCCGCCCTCTCCCACTACCCTTATCCTTGTTATCCTCTTGCCGATGGTCTGGCCTTTACCTAGCCGGGTCATGTAAGGCACGAAGTACAGTCCGGCTATGAAGAAGCCGATGTACCATATGTTCTGCCCCAACGGGCTGAGAATTTTCCTGAAAGTGAGCAGGAAGCCATAACAGACGATTCCGATAATGATGGAATCAATGAGAAAGGCGAGCAGCCTTATCCAGAAGCCGGCCGGCCTTGTGACCTCTTTTTTCTTTGCCAATCTTACGGATAATCCGTCCCAGGGGATATATAAATGTTTCGCGGAGCTGAAGGATTATCTATCAACATCGGTAGAATGATATTCTGACTGGTCTGAGCCATTTCTTAAAGTCCGAAACCGAAAACCTTATAAATTAGTTTCCATTATAGAAACTAAAATGAAGAGCAAAGAGGATGACGTTTTGAGGCTGTTCTTCAACAGCCCGACGAGGCATTGGCATTTCGAGGAGATCTTGGATGAAGCAGGTATCACCAGGAGCAAGGCTGACCGATGGCTCAAGGATTTCTCCAGGCGGAAGCTGATCAAGAGGGTGAAGAGGAAGGGGAGCATGCCCTATTATGTCGGCAACCATCATTCTTCTCGCTACCGGAACATGAAGAGGATATTCTCGTTGAACATGTTGAACGAGAGCGGGCTCTTGGACCATCTCAGTTCTCTGGATAAGGCCAGGACGGTGATCCTTTTCGGCAGCCTTTCCAGGTGGGACTGGCACGCCGGGAGCGACATAGATGTCTTCCTCTATGGGAATCCTGAAGGACTCAGATTGGGCAAGTACGAGATGAAGCTTCATCGTGACATCCAGCTCTTCGTCTGCCGGGACAGGAAGGCATTGAGTGAGCTCGGTGAAGGACTAATCAAAAATATCATCAAAGGGGATCTGATAAAAGGCGATCTCGGCTTTATCGAGGTGGGCGTTAGAGGTCGTGGAAAAGAGGATAAGGGAGCACAAGGGCACTTGAGACCATCACTAACCGAAAAATATTAATAGGGTCTCGACTAAACACAGAACATATACTACTCGCAAGGTGATAAACATGGTACAAGCAACTGAAGAAGCGCCGCCGAAGAAGACTGAGAAAGATTTGGAGAAGGAATTCCTTGGGAAATATTCTGAATATCTTGAGCTCCATGATCCTGAGAGAGTGCATAAGAGGAACAGGGCGGGCGAGACAGAGAGGAACCAACACATTCGCACATTGGATACTCTATTAGATGAGACGGGTTATAAATTCAAGGGTGGTACTCCAGCTGCCGAGAAATATATTGTGGATTTGGTCAAGCGCGGCAGGTGGAAGAGGCACGCCACCGAAGAAGAAATAAAGAAAGGGTACAATGAGACAGAGGTCAAGGACCCGACGGAACAAGATATCAACGATTATTTCACCCTGATAGGTATGCAGGGAGGTAAGACGGCTTTACTGAACATGCTGGAAAAATCTACACATCCTTTGTCATGGGATAACCTGCCAGATGACCATCCCCTCAAGGGCTTGATCAGGCATGTCTCCCAAGGAGAGAATAATGACCAGAGGAAGATACAGAACTATAACCGGGAGTTCGTCACCAACCATAAATATATGCCGTTCATCAAGAAGCACATTGCCAAGGACCTTGATAGGAAGGACCTTAATGAAATCGGTGTAGACCCATCAGTCGCGCTCCAGACATTACAGGGCTCTCTGCACGGGCCGATATCCACTTATCACCCGGATGCGCCAAAGAAGAAGGAGAGAGAAAAGGAATATGCCGGGGCTCATTGATCAGGCCACCAATAACTCGCTATTATTTTTTTTCTATCTGAAGCCTTTTTTTCTTAAGTTTTGCACGTAATAGCTACGCCAGCCCTCTCGCCTTCTCTTGCACTTCTTCAACGTAACCGTTCGGCCCTGCTGCGCAGCCCAGCCCGTTGTAGCCTCTTAAAGCAGCGTCCCAGCCGCGATAGGAGGCATAAAATTTCCCTGCAGAATTTGTGCATGTGTTGCAGCTGGATTCTGTGCAGCCACTGCCTATCTCGTCATATTTCTTCTTGAGCAGGTTCATGGCAGCAGCGATGTTGCAGTCCAAATTATGCACATCCTTGCCGTCGCATTTGCTGACCTTGCATATGCTGCCGCTTTCCCTTTTAGAATTCGCTAGCGTCTGATGGCAGTCGGCATGAGAATCGCGGTTTATCTGGTACAGCCCGAGTGCTTTCCCGTTATCCCCCTTAATGATTTTATCATCAGGGCATTCGATTTGTTCAGGGCTGCAGTGCACGTAGTTTGATTCCTGCCCCGCAACCGCCACCGCAAGCAGTACCGGCACGCCGTATTCATTGGCATATTTCTCAATCTTTGCATAGTGCGGCTTGGCTTTTGCTGCATCATTCACCGCCCTGTACCAGTCGAAGCCTGATGAGGACCCGGAAGATATGGATGAGCCGGTCCTGCTGAGGTCCTGCCTCTGCTCGAAATCGCGGAGCAGGTTCGTCATGCTGGAGACATGGTCATCCGTGTAGGAGAACCCTTCTTCTTTACAGCTGCTCTGGCCCTGGCCCACCGTGACATAGGTCCTTATCTCCCTGTCGGCTTTCACCATTGCTTCTATCTTGGTGTTGCCGTCGATCGGTACTTTTTCTTTTAAATATATCCCATATTTATCATCCTTAGGCAGCATATTCGATTTTTTAGCATCCACTACAGGGGGTAGATATACTTCTTCCCTGTTGCAGTCGTCCCAGGTAGTCATCTCGACGTATACATCACCCTGGCACATCAGGTTATTCAATGGATACACTATCTCTATCTTCGGGGCATCTGGGCAGGTGGTCTTCGGGGTTATCCTGAAGCTGAAGGTCAGCTCGTCCATCTGCGGCTGGCCGCCGTAGAGTATCTCTACATCATCTTCGGTGTAGCCGTCCTGCTGGATGTCCTTGTACATCCTGAACTCCATCTTCTGCGTGCCGACGTCGAACGGGAACTCTCCGCTCTTGACGCTGGTTGCATCTATGGTGAACAGGTAGTTTTCGTCTTTTGCCTCACCGTCATATATCCACACGTTCTCGGAAGACCTGACCTCTATGTTCAGCCCTGTCAGCTTGGTGACACCGTGCCTCTCGACAGCTATCTGACCAGTCTTCAACCCCTGCGTGCGCTCCCCGCCTGGGTTAGGGAACATCCTATCTCCAGTACCACCAGTATGATGGCACATCGGCCAATGCGCCTGGTTGGTACCGTAGTTATTGGCATCATTGAGGAAGGATTGCATCTGTGCTGTAGTTCGGGTGTCAACCGTTTCAAGTTCCGCTTCACTCACAGTTGAAAATGCGCTTATATCATCAGATGTTGAGAGGTATTCTCTTAATTCTTGCAGCTCTATTCCCTTCATCTTCCTGACTTCCCAGGCAGGCCATTCGCCGGAGCCGGCCTGTTGTGATATCCAATACGGACCTGTTACTCCACCAATCAGCGTCTGCACGGTTATCCCTTTGCAGTCGAGGAAGTTGTATTCGTCCCCGGAAGTATCAGCATCTTCTTGTGCTGATACACTTCCAGACTGATCCGATGATTCGAACCGGACTATCCTTCCTGTGGTGCTGTCCTCGTATTTTGGCCATTTATTGGTATCACTTGGATATGCTGAAGGATCGTTCAAGAATTGTAACACAGCACCATCATATAGATATCCCTCTAATTCATCATTGTTTTTAACTGCCCACATATCCTCCTCTCTTGTTAATTCATATCTTACCATACTCTCACTTGTTATTTTTATTGCGTTTCCATATTGAGCCGTGCCCCAAATTTTGTCATTTTTATTAAAGCACTTATTATGGCGGTAGTCAGGATTGAGGGAGGGGTCATCATCATAACTGCCTTCGGTGATGACTGAAAAAGGAGGTAAGTCGCATTCGCTTGCATCCACATATTGTCTGAAGCTGTGAGGTGAGTTGAACCTGCAAGTTTTAATGGGTTTATCCAAATGGTTATTATTATACACCTTTAGGACAGGCCATTTACTTTCATCCTCACCATAGATATCATCGTTGTTCAAGAATGTAATTACCTGATCTGGCGTCCAACCGGTAATCAATCCTATATCATTTCCATCAGTGCTTTTTCCAATTATGCCATACCGATTAGCGTTAATCGTACCTATCTCATATTCAACTTCGCCGTCAAAGCTATCTTTATATAGTTCGAAACCGGCTGTTGAGAAATCTGTCTTGCCGACGATATCGATTTTCTCGCCAATGTTGACCTTGATTGTGTCTTTATGATAAGGATCATTCGGGGGGAATCTGAGAGGTGTACAGCTTCCGATTGGACCTCCTAT
>JAHIVG010000096.1 GCA_018816705.1 Nanobdellota archaeon | reverse complement strand
ACTAACTCTTCAGCCAGACGAGGCATGAGGATACTGGCAGTAGTGGACATCCATGGCAGCAGGGCCGCGATGAAGGAAGTGCTGAAGAAAGCAGAGAAGGCTGACGTGATAGTATCCGCAGGCGATATAAGCATATTCGGCGGCGACCTGGACAACCTGCACGCAGACCTCAACAGCTCCGGCAAGCCTGTCATCGTGGTGCACGGCAACCACGAGACCTCAGCCGAGACAGAGCAGAGCTGCTCGATGTTCAAGAACCTGCACTTCATCCATAGGAACCACATCCAGATCGACGACGTGTTCTTCCTGGGCTACGGCGGAGGCGGCTTCAGCAGGCGGGACAGCGGTTTCGAGGCGCTGGCAAAAGGCTTCGCCGAAGAAGCCACACGGCACAAGAAAGTCGTGTTGGTGCTGCACGGCCCGCCCTATGGCACGACACTCGACAGGCTCGGCAAGGATCACCACGGCAACAAGTCCTTCACAGACTTCATCAACACCTCAAAGCTTGACCTGGTGATATGCGGTCATCTGCACGAGACAGCAGGCAAAGAGGACACCCTCAACGACGCAAAGCTCATCAACCCCGGGCCGAAAGGGAAGATATTGGAGATATAACGGATTTTTTCTTTGTTTACCTAAACATTTTAATAGAATCAGTCCAATTATAATCTGTATGGAGCCTTTGAAAGACGTGCTCGACAGGCTGCACGACAGCGATGAGTTCAGGGAATGGAAAGAGAAACATCCTGACTGCTTCCTCTCCACAGCATTCATCCTATTGGATGAAATGAACACGGGTGAGTGGCAGATAGGCTACTACGGGCATGACCGGATCACCAATTTCTGCATGGGGACCGTGATAAAGCCCGAGGAAGACCAGAAGGTGTTCAAGGACCCGGTCGAGAAGATTCTGCCTCTGGACGTAGACAAAGTAATATTTAACGCTGATCAGGCGCTGGAAGAGGCGAAGAAGCTCCAGCAGAGGAAATATGCGAACAAGACACCCCAAAGGATAGTGTTGATACTGCAGAACCTGAAGGGAAAGCAGCTCTGGAACATAACCTACATCTCAGGATTGGAGACACTGAACATGCATATATCAAGTGACGACGGCAAAGTGATGAAAGACCGTTTAGTGTCGGTGGTAGACTTCCATAAGGGCAAGAAAAGCAATGAGTAATATAGAGATAAAAATATCCTATTTGGATTATATATTTTTCATCTTAATCCTTTTTATAAATCATCTATGTCTAAGAAAATATAGATGCGAGTCAGGATCAAGCGCCTAGACGACATTGAGCTTCCACAATACAGCCGCTCTGGAGACGCTGCGTTTGACTTGCCTTCATCCAAGGACCTCACCATCGAGCCAGGCGATACCAAGACTGTGCCTACCGGCCTGGCTCTCGAGATCCCAAAGGGGCATGTAGGCCTCGTGTGGGACAGGTCCGGCCTTGCTTCAAAGCACGGGATGCACTGCTTCGCAGGAGTGGTCGACTCGGGCTATAGGGGCGAGGTCAAGGTAGTGATGCATAATTTTGGAGAGAAGGCATTTGCAGTCAAGAAAGGGATGAGAGTCGCCCAACTCATCATCCAGCCGGTCGCGGAAGTCGTCCTGGAAGAAGCGGACGAGCTCTCGGAGAGCACGAGGGGCGACAAAGGCTTCGGAAGCTCCGGGCACTGAGGAAAAGAGGATGGATAACGGCATAAGCTTCAACGCAGCTAAGAAGAGCAAGAAACTCGACGAGTTCATGGACAAGGAAGAGGACTAATCTCGGTTTTCTCTAAACAATAATCATGAACAGAACACTTATCTTCAATATGGGATGAAAAGCCCTTATGGGCAGCCAGCTGTCACTTCACAAAAGACCCGCTCATGTATCTCTTCCCTCGGCATGATTTCCCCGTCTTTCACGCAGCTGATGATCGCCCAGCCATTCTTTTTCGCGAGCTTCATGTACAATGAATGGACTCTTTCAAGGAATGAAGCGTCCTGCTCATGCAGATCCCTCTTGTTACCCACATAATCGCGGTGGCCCTTCTTATCGACCAGCTTCTGGCCGATCCCAGGCGGGACATCGAGGAAAATCACTAAGTCCGGTTTTGGCAGCCTGTTCTGTCCGTATTCCATCTCCTCTATCCAGCGGATGAAATCATCCTGCCCTGATGCGGGCAGCTTTGCTGACTGGTAGGCCATGTTGGACTGGACGTAGCGGTTGCAAAGGACGGTCTTCCCCTTTTCCAGGGCTTTCAACATATTGTCGCGCTCAGCCAGCCTATCCAAGGCATATAGGAGAGATACTAGGTGTGGTGAGATCTCATCGAGGCTGCCGAACTCCCCCCTCAGGTATTTTCCGACGAGCTTGCCGTAGAACGAACCGTAGACAGGGAAGTCGAAGAAAGCAACATCCTTGCCTTCCTTCTCCAGCCGCGTTTTCAACAGCTCTGCCTGGGTCTTCTTGCCCGAGCCGTCAGCCCCGTCGATGACTATCAGTCTGCCTTTCATGGAGTTAGGCAGAGAAACAGGATTTATAAATCTTGGGGATTGAGGCTCTGTTGAAAAACGGTAGGACCTGGGATAGCAAAACCTTTTATAATCGTTTCCATCAAGCATCACATGCCCGACTTCAAGAAACTTGTTGTGGACGTGTTCGCGCCCAAGCCTGGGGAACGAGTAACGATATTGACAGACGGGCAGCCAGGGCAGAAAGAGCTCATCAGAGAATTCGTCTCGGCGTTCAAGGAGCAGGGATTCCCTCCGAGAATGGTCACATACCCTCCGACCGGGGGACACAGTGCTGCGCTTCCCAAGACGGGGGAATCAGATGGGAATGCGATCGACCTGGAAAAGTTCATCAAAGGGCTCGGTAAGAATGACATCGTGCTGGCCATCACGAAATATTCTGCCTCAGGCACGTTTTTCTCGAGGCTGAGCCAGGGCTTCAGGTGCGCGACGATGCCGAGCGCGTTCCTCGGGATGAAGGCCTTCCACGCAGACTATCAACTCGTAGCTAAGAAGTCATACGTGCTGAGAGACCTACTCAACCGAGCGGAAATGGCACGGATAGAATTCTCGACCGGGCACAAATTGACAGTCGACCTGAGGGTGCACCGGGCAAAGGCCGACGACGGCATGTGCAGGGAACCAGGCAGGGGGATAAACCTGCCGAGTGGCGAAGCCTATATAGTCCCTTTCGAAGGGAAGGGAAGCAGGACAGAAGGTGAGCTGCCAGTCGGAGACAAGGTCTATCAGGTAAAAGAGAACAAGATAACCTCTTTTCGGGACAGGGCAAAGGCCAACATAGCAGAGCTCGGCCTCGGATGCAATGATAAGGCCGGGATAATCGGTAACATCCTCCAGGACGAGAAAGCAGAGGGGGTGCACATCGCATACGGCATGAGCTCACACCTCGGAGGAAAGGTTACTGCAAAGATGTTCAAGGGTAAGGCAGTGCACCAGGACATCGTATATGCGCCAGGCTGCCCGATACACGCCAAGAGGCTCGTCCTGGATGAAGAAGTCATCATCAGGGACGGAAAGTACACAGTGTTCAGATGACCGTCCTCCTTGCAGGCTTCGGAAGGGCCATACAACTGATGTGATATATGTTCTGTGATGATTATTTCCTAAAATATAAATTATTTTAATGTCAACAAATGATTCTCATGACATGAAAAGAGGTTTGCTGCTGCTCGCAATCATCCTCACTTCTGCCTTCCCAGCCATGGCTGCGAGCTACAACGAGCTGCAGGACATATCAGTCGACATATTCATAAGCACCAGCGCCCGCATCATACCAAAGGGAACAGACTGGCGCATCGACAACATGCAGGCAAGGCTGCTGTACTTCCCCAAGGAGACATCCAATATGAGGGTGAGGTCGTTCTCAGCCCAGCCGGACTATGAGAAGAACGACACAGCGATAACCTTCGAGTGGAACGACCTGAAAGAGAAGGAGATCAGCATCCATATCTCAGCAGCGCTGGACAACAGCTTCCACAGGCCGGAAGTGAGGCAGAAGATAACCTTCCCCATTCTCAGCGTGCCTGACGAGGTAAAGAAATACACTGAGCCGGGGAAGAAGATAAACTCTGACAATACCATCATCATAGCGAAAGCATCAGAGCTTGGGCAGGGATCAGACGACCTGTACGAGGTCGTGTTCAGGGTCGGCGACTGGGTGGAGAGGAACATCAACTACAACCTCACATCGGCGACCATCAAGGCGTCCCAGCCCGCGTCATGGGTGCTGCAGAACAGGTATGGTGTCTGCGACGAGATAACAACATTATTCGTGGCCATGCTCAGGAGCATGGGCATACCGGCAAGATTCGTCTCAGGGCTGGCATACACAGACTATCAGGGCCTGAATGACTTCGGGCCGCACGCCTGGGCAGAAGTATACTTCCCGGGCTACGGCTGGGTGCCGTTCGACCTGACATACGGCCAATTCGGCATGGTGGACGCAACCCATCTACCCCTCGCCTTCACCACAGACGCCGGAGAGTCCTCCATCAAGTACAGGTGGACAGGCTGGCAGGTCGATGTAGAGACAGAACAGCTCAAGATGGACGCCAAGATCATCGAGACAGGAGAGAAGATACCGACGCTGGTGCAGATGGAGCTCACGCCCTGGAGGGACAAGGTCGGCTTCGGGTCGTACACCCTGATAGAGGCAGAGCTTCACAACCCCCACGACGCCTACCTGCCATTAGTACTGAGGCTCGCGACCTCGAGAGGGATAGAGACAAACAGCAGGAAGCAGATACTGCTCAAGCCGAGGGAGAAGAGGACCATCTACTGGAAGCTGAAGCTGGATGACGACCTGGACAGGGACTATATATATACATTCACGGCAGAGATGTACAACAACTTCAACCAGAGCGTCACGGCTAAATTCGAATCCACATTCGATTCACCATATTTCACAGAAAAGGATGTCATGGACTACATCGAGCTGAACCAGGAAGAGCAGCAGAAGGTATATTCCAAGAAGGTCGAGCTCAGCTGCAGGCCGGAGAGAGAGGAATACTACAAGGGAGAGGAGCCCAAGATAATATGCTCTGCCAGGAACATCGGAACCGTAAACCTCGAGGACACAGAGATATGCCTGGACGAATGCTATCCGCTCGACCTGGCAGTGGGGCAGAGCCAGGATGTCACTCTCCCGTTCAGCGACCTCAAAGCGGGAAGGAAAGACGTCACGGCCTCGCTGAAAGGAGGCCAGGTTAGCAAGTCCAGCAATGTCGAGTTCGTCATATGGGACGATCCGAAGATTGAAATAACAAACATCACGAAGCCTGAGTCGGTCAGGTTCGACGACACGTTCCAGCTGGAGTTCACGCTCGACAGGACGTCGATGCAGATACCCAAGAACCTCAGGATAGTGCTCAAGCAAGGCAGGTATGAGAAGGAATGGAACCTTCCAGAGCTTGTCGACGATAAGGCCCTATATATAACGATGGAGGGCAGCAGCCTGGAGAAAGGCGACAACACATTCGAGATGATAGTGGATTATGAGGACGGCCAGGGCAAGAAATACAACCAACGAGGGGAAGCGACATTGGTGCTGGAGAACGTGACGTTCATACAGCAGCTCGTCATATGGATCAACAGCCTGGGCAGGACGCTAAGCAGCTTCGACCTGAAAGTATTGATCCTGGTGGCCTTCATCATCGGCACAGTCGCAGGCATATTCATAGTCAGGGGCCACGAGAAGAAGCTGCCCATCGACAGCGAGATAAAAAGGCTGAGAGAGAAGGAAAAAGAGACTGAAAAGGAGCTCAAGGGCCTCAAAAAGGGTGGAAGAAATGCTTGAACTGATACAGCTGATAATATTGTTCTTTGTCATCTTCGACCCACCGGCAAGCTTTGCGGTCTTCCTCTACGCGACGAAGAACATGGACGACAAAGAGAAGAAGAAGACAGCCAACCTGGCAGTGCTGGTGGCGGCGCTGATATCATTCAGCGTCCTCCTGCTCGGTGACAGGCTACTCACGCTATTCACGATAACGCTCGACGACTTCAGGGTGGCGGGAGGCATCATCCTCATCATACTGGGAGTGAAGATGGTCCTTGGTGGGCCCGTCGCCTACATCGAGAGGTTCAAGAACGACTCGGCAAAGGCCATCGCGGCGATAATCGGGACACCACTGCTCACCGGTCCGGCGGCGATAACGGCCATAATAATATCAGTCCACGACTATGGCTATGTAATGACCGGGCTCGCCACATCCATAGTACTGCTCTTCACAGGTGTGCTGTTCCTGCTCGCGCCCAAGGTCGACAAGGTGATGGGCAAGACGGCCATACAGGTGTTCACTACCATACTCGGCCTGATAACCATATCCTGGGCAGTGAAGTTCATCAGGGCAGGGCTCGGGATATAAGGAGGGGGAAACAAGTCAATACCGTAAAATATTTATTCTATTGCGCATCCCCCCTTAGTATGGGGGGACATATGTTCAGAGCCTGTGAATCAGAAGGGCCTAATTTGGCATATCTTGAATTTGAGTCAGTCGTGCTGGAGGAAACAAGAAAGCGAATTAAGGACCTAGTGAGTGCCCCTTGCGACGAGATCGCACAGACAATCAATGAAGTGCTGGAGCATGCTAAGAGGACTGATGAAAAATTGAGAGAGCTGTCCCAAGGACACCCATATTATCGGATTATGGCAGAAAGATTCGTCAGTACAATGGATTCAGTATTTTACCTGAAAATGAATCTACCCAAATTCGAATCAGGAGACAGAAGACCTACTATTGAGGCAGCAGCCAAGATTGCTGTTATAAATGGGATTTGTCACATGATTGATTATGTTGTCGATGATAACATTCTGGATAGGGAGTTTTCTGAGGATTTCATGCGCCGTTATGCCTGAAAACCCCGATATCGGCTGTTTCTTAGCGAATACCATAACCTTTATAAATCCCTGCCTACTTCCCGGCGCTACGGTATTTAAAGGGACTTTGAATACATGATATATACATAAGATCGAGCCTGAAGAGAGCCCTTCAGTACAAGATTCATCTTCTTGAGGGGTTTGCGTAAAAGGCTACCTTTTACTCTGGGGGCTGTAGCAGGAGTCAAGTCAGAATGCCAACCACAAGGATGCCAAGGAGCGGAAGCATGCAGTTCTGGCCCAGGAAAAGGGCCAAGAAGGAGCATGCAAGGATACGTAGCCATGTGTCCATAAAGGAAGCGGTGCCGCTGGGCTTTGCAGGCTACAAGGCAGGCATGACCCATGTCGTCTTGACCGACAACAAGGCCACCTCAAAGACCAAGGGTCAGGACTTGGTATGGCCCGTCACCATCATCGAGTGCCCGGCCATGAAGGTGGCCGCGATCCGATTCTACTCCTTCTCACCAACACTCCATGTCATTACCGACCATTTCTCGCCAAAGCTCGACAAGGAGCTGCACAGGAGGATATCTAAGTCGAAGAAGCAGCCCAAGGAGATACCGGCCGAGTTCGACGACCTCACTATCATGATGTATACAACGCCAAAGGCGACAGGCATCGGCAAGAAGAAACCAGAGCTGTTCGAGGTCGCACTAGGAGGCAAGAAGGAAGAGAAGCTGGAAAAGGCTAAGGAACTGTTAGGCAAGGAAGTGAACGCAGGAGATGTCTTCAAGGAAGGGCAGCTGCTCGACACACATTCCATAACCACAGGCAGAGGCTTCCAAGGGCCAGTGAAGCGCATGGGCATAGGGCTGAGAAGTCACAAGTCAGAGAAATCCAGGAGAGCAGCTGTGCTGGGGCCGTGGAAGGGCCAGGGCCATGTCATGTACAGGGTGGCCCACGCGGGCCAGACAGGCTACCATACCAGGACCGAGTACAACAAGTGGCTCTTGAAGATTGCCAAGCCTGAAGATGTCACGGTCAAGGGCGGCTTCATCAACTATGGCATACCCAAGAATGCCTGCTTAATAATCAAGGGCTCCGTGCCGGGGCCGAAGAAACGGCTTATAAAGATCACTTATGCGACAAGGCCGGACCACACAGTGCCTAAAGAGGCACCGTCAATAGAGAAGATAAGCCTGCACTCACCGCAGGGGACTTAATATGGAGCTCAACATACTCGACAGGACAGGGAATCAGGCAGGCAAGAGGAAGCTGCCAGCACGATTCAACGAGGAGCCGAGGCCAGACCTGATAAAGAGGGCTGTGTTGGCCATCCAGGCCAACAGGAGGCAGCCATATGGAGCCAAGCCAGAGGCAGGAAAACGGTCATCGGCAAAGCTCAGCAGGAGAAGGCGCAACTATAGGGGCAGCTACGGGCTCGGCATATCAAGGGTGCCTAGGAAGATAATGAGCAGAAGGGGCACCAGGTTCAACTGGGTGGGCGCTTTCGCTTCAGGCACCGTCGGTGGCAAAAGGGCGCATCCGCCCAAGAGCCAGAAGATACTCGGACTGTCAATCAACAAGAAAGAGATGAGGAAAGCTGCCAACTCCGCATTGGCAATGACCCTGGACAAGCAATTGGTCAGTAAGAGGGGG
This sequence comes from Nanobdellota archaeon, assembly GCA_018816705.1. Lineage (GTDB taxonomy): Archaea > Nanobdellota > Nanobdellia > Woesearchaeales > JAHIVG01 > JAHIVG01. The sequence continues at coordinate 14,796 of JAHIVG010000096.1, read as the reverse complement.
CACGAGGCGCCAGAGAAATACCCATTCATGATCACAAAGGATTTTGAGGACATCAGCAAATCGAAGGAAGCCATGAAAGCATTGTTGGCCATAGGGTTGAAAGACGAGCTGGTCAGGGCCTCACAGAAGAAGGTAAGGCCTGGCAGAGGAAAGGCCAGGGGCAGGAAGTACAGGAAGAAAGTAGGTCCGCTGATCGTGGTAAGCAAGAGCTGCCACCTGACAAGAGCTGCAAGGAACATACCTGGAGTCGGGGTCGAGAGCGTCAAGACACTCAACGCAGAGATGCTCGCGCCGGGCGCAGAGCCAGGCAGGCTGACATTCTTCACCGAGGCTGCCATCGACGAGATGGAGAAGCCGGCAGCGATCGCACCGAAGAAAACTAAGAAGCCCGTGGCGAAGAAAAAGGTAAAAACTGATAAGCCAGAGCCGTCGACCAAGATCAACCCATCCAAGCCAGCACCTGCCAAGCAGGAGAAGCCGGCGGCAATCACAAAAACAGTCCTGAAAACTGCAGCGACATCACCTGCACTCAAGACAGAAGGTGGTGCAGCATGAGGATCATAAAATATCCATTGTCGACGGAGAAGTCGATAAGGCTCATGGAATCAGAGAACAAGCTCATATTCGTGGTTGAGAAGAAGGCCACCAAGGCAGAAATAAAGCAGGCCGTGGAAGAGCTGTTCAAGACGAGAGTGAGAAGGGTGACGACTCTCATCACCAAAGACGGAGAGAAGAGGGCGTTCGTAGCATTCGCCCCTGACGTCCCCGCCATCGATATCGCGACAGAGCTGGGGTTGATGTAATGCTCAAAAAGCATAGCTTTTTGGCATGTTACAAACGAGAGGTTTGAAACACTTGGGAAAGAACCTAATCCAGCAGGCACGGGGAAAAGGCGGACCGAGATACAGGTGCCCGAGCTTCAGGTTCCACGGCAAGGTAAAACATTTCATCGGCGACGGGATAGTGGAAGACATAATCAAGGACCCAGGGCACAGCGCACCCCTGCTGAAGATAGCGTCAGGAGGGAAGCAACACCTGATCATAGCCCCAGAGGGCATCAGGGTCGGACAGTCTGTGCAGAGCGGGCCGGATGCAGAGCTGAAGACAGGCAACACCCTGCCCATGAAGAACATACCCGAAGGCACGAACATATTCAATATTGAGAGCAGTCCTGGAGACGGCGGAAGGTTCGTCAGGTCCTCAGGCGGCACGGCAAAGGTGCTCAGCCATCACAAGGACAAGGTAACGGTGATGCTCCCGTCGAAGAAGCCCAGGGTGTTCCAGGCAGAATGCAAGGCCACAGTCGGCCTCATAGCAGGGTCGGGCAGGAAAGAGAAGCCGTTCCTCAAGGCAGGCAAGAGGCACCATTACATGAAGGCAAGAAACAAGCTCTATCCTAAGGTGTGCGGGACATCGATGAACGCCATTGACCACCCATTCGGAGGCGCTTCATCCCATTCCAAGGGTCACCCTATGACAGTCTCAAGGAACGCCCCGCCTGGAAGGAAGGTCGGAAGGATAGCCGCAAGACGCACAGGCAAGAAGAGGTAGCAAGATGGCCAAGAAAGAATTCACATACAGGGGATTGACGATGGACGAGCTCATCGCCCTGAGCGACAACGAGTTCATCGAGCTGCTTCCAGCCAGGCAGAGACGGTCGATGAAGAGGGGGGACCTCGAGCCGCACAAGAAGCTGCTCAAGGACATCAGGAAAGGGAAGAAGAACATCAAGACACACTGCCGTAACTTCATAATCCTGCCAGAGATGGTCGACAAGGTCATAAAAGTGCACAACGGCAAGGCATTCCTAGACATCATGATACAGCCCGAGATGGTCGGGCACTACCTGGGAGAGTTCGCGTTGACCAGGCACAAGGTCTCACACAGCGCACCCGGCGTCGGAGCAACAAGATCAAGTTCAGCGGTATCGGTGAGGTAATGACAGGATACGCATTCAAGGGGAATGAGCACACGGCCAAGGCAAGAGGAGAATCCCTGCCTGTGTCGTCCAAGCACTCCATAGAGATATGCTCTTACATCAGGGGCAAACGGCTCGAGAAGGCCAAGAGGATGCTGCAGGAAGTCATAAGCATGAAAGAGGCAGTGCCCTTCAAGCGCTTCCACGGCAACATGGGCCATAAGAGCGGCATGGCCGCAGGGAGATATCCTGTAAAGGCCGTGACCCAGATACTCAAGGTGCTGGACAACGCGGAAGCGAATGCGCAGTTCAAGGGACTGAACACATCATCACTGAAGATAGTCCACATATGCGCCAACAGGGCAGCGAGGCCGATGCGACACGGCCGCCACGGAGGCGTCCAGTCAAAGAGGACCCACGTAGAGATAGTGGTGCAGGAATCAGAGCCCAAGAAGAAGGGGGATAAGCCGGCAGGAAAGCAGGCAATGCCTGTGGGCAAACCCGCAGAGACCAGACCCGCAGAGAAAATGACTGGAGGTCCGAAAGCCGCACCCAAACTGGCACAGGCAGAGAGACCAGTGGCTGCAAAGCCGAAGACACCACCCAAGAAAGAGACCCTCATGAAGAAGGAGGCTCAAGAGAAACCAGCCAAGCCAGCAAAGGTTCCGGCACCCAAAAAGGGGATCCCGAAGCATGCCAAGCCGGCACCGGCAAAACACAACAAGTCACCGGCACAACCGCAGGCTGATAAAAAATGATCGAAAGAAAATTCGTACAGGAGAGGATGAAGCAATTCATGATCCAGGAATACATGTCCAGCAACCTCAGGAGGGTCGGGCATTCGCACACCAACGTGCAGCGCACGCCCCTGGGCGAGAAGATAACCGTCTTCGCATCCAGGCCCGGCCTGGTGGTAGGCAGGAAGGGACAGAACATCAAGAGGCTGACGACCCAGCTCAAGAAGGACTTCGATCTGGAGAATCCCCAGATAGAGATATCTGAAGTGGAAGACATATACGCAGACCCTCAGATAGTGGCTGAGAGGATAGCAGACTCATTGGAGAGGTTCGGCTCATCCAGGTTCAAGGGCATAGGCCACAAGACCATGGAAGAGGTCATGAACACCGGCGCCCTCGGCGTGGAGATACTGATATCAGGCAAGCTCCCGAGCTCCAGGGCGAAGAGATGGCGGTTCTACTCCGGCTACCTCAAGAAATGCGGTGACATCGCGCTCTTCGGAGTGAAGAGGGCCTACACGGCAGCCCAGCTCAAGACCGGCACGATAGGCGTGCAGGTGAGGATAATGCCATCAGACATAAAGCTGCCGGACAGCATCGAGCTCCTCAGCGAGAAGAAAGAGGTAGTGGAAGAGCTCCCGGAGAAACCAGCAAGCTCAAAGAAGGCTGATACAGAGAAGAAGGCCAAGAAGCCCAAAGCGACAAAGGCAGGAAAAAAGGTAAAAGAGAAGGCAGAGAAGACGGCGGAAGAGAAAATAGGAAAGAAAGTGGAAGAGAAGGTAGAGGATAATGAGAGCAAAGGAAATGCGGATGATGCAGGAAAACCAGCTCAATGAAAGGATAAAAGAGCTGGAGAAGGAGCTGATGAAGCTCAACGCCCAAGTGGCTACGGGCACGAATCCAAAGAGCCCTGGCCAGATCAAGAAGATAAAGAAGACGATCGCAAGAATAAAAACGGTGCTACACGAAAAGGAGATAAATACATGAGTGAGATTTGCTCAACCTGCGGGCTACCAAATGAGCTATGTGTCTGCGAAACCATAGCGAAAGAGACACAAAAGATAACGGTGATGACCGAACCCAAGAAGTTCAAAAGGGTATACACGGTGATCACAGGGATCGACAGGAAAGAGATCGACCTGAAGGATCTCACAAAGAAGCTCAAGGCCAAGTTCGCCTGCGGCGGCACGATAAAGGACGGAAAAATCGAGCTGCAGGGCGACCACAAGAAGGAGATCCGAGAGCTGTTGGTAGGGATGGGTTTCGCACCTGAGACAATCGAACTCAAATAAGGAAAAATGCAATATAACGTGAATATATTGCATCGGCAAAGAGATGAAGCTACAAGACATGCCTCGGATGGAATTCATCGGCAGACACCTCGAAGTGAGAAAGGCGAAGAACCTTTCGCTGGAGGGGCTTGCAGGTGAAGTGGTAGAGGAGACCAAGAGCAGCTTCGTCCTCGACACACCCAAAGGCAGGAAGAGGGTCCTCAAGGACCAGGCCACCTTCAGGGTAAAGATCGGGGGCAGGACAGCGATCATCAACGGCAGCCTCCTCACGAGAAGGCCGGAAGACCGCATCAAGACCAGGTGATATCGGTGAAAGACAAGAAGAAGGAAAGTGCAATTAAGCTACGTGGCAGAGTGTTCACCGGCACGGTGCTGAAGGCGAAAGTGCACAAGAGCGCGGTCGTCACATGGAGCAGGAAGAAGCTCATAAAGAAGTACGAACGATACGAAAAGAGGAGGACTAAGGTGAACGTCCACAACCCGATAGAGGCGAAGGAAGGCGACCTCGTCAAGATATCAGAGTGCAGGCCGCTGAGCAAGACAAAGCACTTCGTCATAACAGAAATAATGGGCAAGGACAGGACCTTCATGGAGAAGATGAGGATGAAGGAAGAAGGAAGGATGAAAGCAACAGAGAGGGAGATCACCCACAAGAAGGAAGAACAGGAGAAGAAAGATGCAGGCAGTAAAAGCAAAGATAACAAGAGCGTTACCGGTTGAGTCGACAGTCGCCACGTGCGACAACTCTGGAGCGAAGGTACTGAAGATCTTCTCAGTCAAGAGAATGAAGACACGGAAGGGAAGGATTTCCGCAGCAGGGGTGGGGGACCTAGTGATGGCGTCGGTGAAGAGAGGGAAGCCGGAGATGAGGAAACAGGTCGTGTTCGCGGTCATAGTCAGGCAGAAGAAGGAGTACAGGAGGCCTGATGGCACGAGGATAAAGTTCGAGGACAATGCCGCTGTCGTCTGCAAGGACGAGAAGGGCAATCCGAAAGGGACCATGATAAAGGGGCCGATAGCAAAAGAGGTATGTGAGCGCTGGCCGGCAATAGCCAAGATAGCCAGCATAATAGTATAGGTGCGCATGATGAAAAAGTTTTCGATCAAGTGGAAGGCGAGCGTCAAGCCGAGGAAACAGAGGAAGTACAGGGCAAAAGCCCCCCTCCACATAAAGGGCAAGTTCGTCTCTGCTCATCTCTCGCCCGAGCTGAGGAAGAAGCACGGGAAGAGGGCCATGAGGATCAGGACCGGCGACAGGGTCAAGCTGATGAAGGGCAGTTACAAAGGGAAGGCCGGAAAGGTCGAACGCATAAGCATCTCCAGGCTCAGGGTATACATCACAGGGATACATTCCATAAGGAAAGACGGCACCAAGAACCTCATCGCCTTCGAGCCATCCAACCTGATGATCCTCGAAGCGACGATGGACGACAAGAGAAGGACAAAGCGTGAGAAAAATGCCAAAGCAACACCTAAAGAGACTAGCAGCGCCAAGAACGTGGCCGATAAAGCGTAAGGGCATCAAGTACTCGGTGAGGCCGAGGCCCGGAGCACACCCGCTAGAGTTCGGGCTACCGCTAGGGATAGCGCTGAGAGACATGCTCGGCAAGGCGCAGACGACCACGGAAGTGAAGAACCTCTTGAACTTCACCGAATGCAAGGTAGATGGCAAGCGGAGAAAAGACCACCGCTTCATCATAGGCCTCATGGACGTACTGCAGGTAGGGGCCGACAACTACAGGATGATAATCAACACCAAGAGCAAGCTGCAGCTGACAGAGGAGAAGAATCCGGGCCAGAAGCCCTGTGCCATAAAAGGCAAGTGCATCGTCAAGGGCAAGATCCAGCTGAACCTGCACGACGGGTCGAACATGCTAACTGACGACAAGAAATACAAGGTCGGCGACACACTGCTCTTAGGACTGCCCAAGAAGGAGATCAAGGGCCATCTGCCACTGAAAGAAGGGGCCTTCGTCTACCTCACAGGAGGCGGCCACGTGGGCGAGACAGGGATCATCGAGCACCTGTCAGGCAACGTCATCGTCGTCAAGACGAAGAAGGCCACATTCGAGACGCACAAGAGATATGCGTTCATAATCATGAGTGAAGAGTTATGAGCAAGATGAAAGAGATCAGAATAGAGAAGATCACCATGAACATCGGTTCAGGGAAAGACACCGGTCGCCTAGAGAAAGCCATGAAGCTCCTCGAAATGCTGACCAGCATGAAGCCGGTAAAGACCTTCTCCAAGAAGAGGATACCCGCATGGGGGCTGAGGCCGGGAATGCCAATCGGGTGCAAGGTCACGGTCAGGAGAGGCGCGGACGAGCTCCTCAAGCGCCTGTTGGACGCAGTGGAGTTCAAGCTGGACGGGAAGCAGTTCGACGACTACGGCACGTTCTCGTTCGGGATACACGAATATATTGACGTCGGAGGCCTGGAATACGACCCTGAGATAGGCATAATGGGACTGCAGGTCTGCGTCACACTGGAAAGGCGTGGATACAGGATCAAGAGGAGAAAGATGCTCAAGACAACGCCCGGAAAGAAGCATATCATCAAGAAACAGGATGCCCTAGAGTTCATCCAGAGCAATTTCAAGGTGAGGGTGGAAGCATGACTACGAGCGACCACAGGAAGGTATTGAAACAGCTTAAGGCCAAGCCGGCCAAGCTGGAGAAATACAAGAAGAACAACATCCCCAAGCAGAGGAGCTGCGGCAAGGCACTGAGGAAATGCAAGCGTTGCGGCAGCACGCATGCACACTCGAAAAAATACGGGCTGAACCTGTGCAGGCAATGCTTCAGGGAGATAGCCACGTCGATAGGATTCAAGAAGTACAGGTGAACATGATGTCCATGAACGACCCACTCGCAAACATGATGTCGAAGATACTGAACGCTGAGAAGACAGGCAAGAAGACCTGCACGGTCAAGCCGTTCTCCAAGCTCATCAAGGCAGTGCTCACCGTGATGAACGAGTGCATGTACATAGGTGAGTCCACAGAGAGCGAGGACGGGAAAGGGAACCATCTCACTGTCAACCTGCTCAACAAGGTCAACAAGTGCGGAGCCATCAAGCCCAGGTTCGCGGTCAGGAACACACAGTACGAGAAGTTCGAGAAGCGCTACCTCCCGGCGAAGAATATGGGGATACTCATCGTGTCCACACCCAAGGGAGTGATGACACATCTCAAGTCCAAGGAGCAGAAGCTCGGAGGCAGGCTGATAGCCTACTGCTACTGAAAATGGAGAAGGACAAGAAGGCCATGGAAGAGAGAATCGAGCTGCCTGAAGGGGTCAGCGTGACCGCAGAGAGCGGGATGCTGACCGTCAAGGGCCAGCTGGGAGAGCTCAAGAAATCCCTGCAGGGGGTCAAGGCCAAGGTCGAAGGAAAAGAGATGATTCTCTCATGCCTGAAGACGACGAAGAGGGAGAAGAAGCTCCTCGGGACGATCTCAGCCCACGTCAGGAACATGATCTCAGGCGTCATGGAACAGCAGACCTACAGGCTGAAGATATGCTCAGGCCACTTCCCGATGAATGTCGCTGTGCAGAAGGAAGAGGTCATGATCAAGAACTTCCTCGGGGAGAAGATCCCCAGGACCGTCAAGGTGAAGCAAGGCACAGAAGTCAAGGTGGACGGAGAATTTGTCGTCGTAACGAGCCCTGACAAGGAGCTTGCAGGCCAGATGGCCGCCAGCATCCAGCAGATCACGAGAAGGCCAGGCTTCGACAGGCGCATCTTCCAGGACGGGATATACATAATCGAAAGGCCAGGAAAATGACGAAACGATTCAGGGCGCAGGACAGCCACAAGAAGGCGAGGGTCAACCCGAGATGGAGGAAGCCCCGAGGGCTGCATTCAAAAATCAGGCTCGCCAAGAAAGGGTATTGCATAAAGGTCAAAGTAGGCTATGGATCGCCCAAGAAGACCATCGGCACGCACAAGGGAAAGGCCTTGGTCAGGGTAAGCACGGTCAAGGAGATCGAGGGCCTGGACCAGGAAATCATCATAATCATACAGGCATCGACGGGCCAGAAGAAACGACTGGCCATCGTCAAGAAAGCCATAGAGATGAAGATCGGGATACAGGGCATGAAGAAGCCGGAAACATACGTGGCCGAGATAGAGCAGAAGCTGCAGGAGAAGCAGCAGCAGAAAGAGAGACGGGCCAAGGAGAAGGAGAAGAAGAAGAAAGAGAAGGAAGCCAAGGCCAAGGAGAAAGAGGACAAGGAGAAGAAAGACGATACAGAGCTCGACGAGAAGGTCACGAAGGAAGAGGAGAAGAAGGAGCAGGACAGGATGCTTGCCAGAGGAATGTGAAGATGAAACTGCAGAAGAAGCTAGCGGCATCACTGAGCGGGGTCTCAGAGAGCAGGGTGAAGATAGACCTGGAGAAGCTCGACGAGCTAGGAGGGTCTGTCGACGACCTCAAGCAGTCCATAACCAAGAACGACGTCCGCAGCTACATCAACTCAGGAGTCATAATCATCAGGCCCAAGAGGGGCACGTCCAGGGGAAGGGCCAGGAAGCTAATGATCCAGAAGAGGAAAGGACGGCGCCGGGGACCCGGAAGTAGGAAAGGAAAAGCCAATGCCAGGTTCCCTGCCAAGCAGGAATGGATGAACAGGATAAGGAAGCAGCGCTCGTTCCTGAAAGAGATCAAGGACAAGGAAGAGATAACGCCAAACATGTTCCGGCAGCTTTACAGAAAGGCAAAGGGCGGCTTCTTCAGGAGCAAGAGGCACATCAAGCTATACTTAGAAGAACACGGGCTGAGCAAGCATGGCAAAGACTGAGACCATAAGATTCAGGCGGAAAGGGAAGACAGACTACAAGAAGAGGATAACCCTGCTCAAGTCAGGCATGCCTAGGCTCGTCGTCAGGCCGTCGCTGCATCACATGCAGGTACAAGCCATAGAATATGATGAGAAAGGTGACATAGTCGTCGCGAGGGCGCACACCAGCGAGCTCAGGAAGCTCGGATGGAAATATGGCACAGGCAACATGCCTGCGGCATACCTGACCGGACTGCTGCTCGGGAAGCGCGTCAAGCACAAGAAGCTCGTTCCGGACGTCAACAGCAGGGGGAACAGGCAATACGCGGTCATAAAGGGAGTGATAGACGCAGGCATCGAGGTGCCGTGCAGCATAGAGCTCAAGGAGGACAGGTTACAGGGCAAGCATATATCAAGCTACGCCCCGCAGGCAAAAGGCAACCAGTTCGCCAAGCTCAAGGAACAGGACCTAGGCAAGTTGCCCGAGGAGTTCAACACGATCAAGAAGAAGATCATGGAGGGTGCAGATGGTAAAGGATGATGCTCAGGCAAAACCTGAAGTGAAAGCGGAGAAGGCATATCCAAAGGTAGATTCAAAGACCGATCCCAGAGGCAGTCCTAGAAGTGGTCTTAGGGGTGGTCCTAGAGGTGGTCCTAGAGGTGGTCCTAGAGGTGGTCCTAGAGGTGGTCCTAGAGGTGGTCTTAGGGGTGGTCCAAATAAGGGTCCGAGGAGGGGTCCGAGGACCGAAAGGAGGGAGGAACCGGAGTTCGACCCGGCCTCATGGAAGCCGAAGACAGCCCTCGGAAAACTGGTCAAGGAAGAGAAGATAACCGACATCGAGCAGATACTCGACAACGGCTTGAAGATCCTTGAACCGGAAATTGTGGAGATGCTCATGCCCAACCTCGAGTCAGACCTGCTCCTCATAGGACAATCAAAAGGCAAGTTCGGCGGCGGCAAGAGAAGGGTCTTCAGGCAGACGCAGAAGAAGACCAAGGAAGGCAACAAGCCCAAGTTCGCGGCCTTCGCCGTCATCGGGAACAAGGACGGCATAGTGGGCTTAGGTTATGGCAAGAGCAAGGAGACTGTACCCGCACGTGAGAAAGCTTTGAGGAACGCGAAGCTCAACATATTCAAGATAAGGCGCGGCTCAGGCTCATGGGAAGCTGAGACACACGAGCCGATATCGATACCGTTCATGGTGGAAGGCAAGGCCGGCTCAGTCAAGCTCAAGCTGATACCCGCTTCGAAAGGCACAGGCCTGATCGCAGAGCCGGAGATCGCAAAGATATTAAGCCTGGCAGGCATAAAGGACATCTGGACACAGACAAAAGGCCAGACCAAGACCAAGACCAACTTCATAATGGCATGTGAGAAGGCTTTGAAACAGCTCATCAAGACCAAACTGTCGGAAGAGAAGAAGGCCAAGCTCCACATAGTGGAGGGGAAGGCATGACAAAGATAGCAGTCATACGGATCGCAGGAAAGCACGGGCATAGGCAGGACACCAAGAAGACCATGGACATGCTCAGAATCAAGAAGAAGTTCAGCTGCCGCATCCTGGAGGACAATCCTGTGAACAAGGGCATGGTCAAGTCGGTCAAGGACCAAGTGACCTGGGGCGAGCTCGACAAAGAGATGGAAGCCAAGTTCAAGGACTCTGATGTCATCTTCCTGCACCCTCCAATAGGAGGGATGAGGCCGACAAAGAAGCCGTACAAGCTCGGCGGGGCGCTGGGCTACCGCGGAGAGAAGATAAACGACCTGCTGAAGAGGATGCTCGGATGAACAGGAAGAAATCTTCAAGGCAACGGGGATCAACGACCCATGGGTGGGGTGCGATGAAGAAGCACAGGGGTGCTGGCAACCGCGGCGGAAAGGGAATGGCAGGCTCAGGCAAGAGGGCTGACTCGAAGAAGCCCTCGGTATGGAACAATAGGTATGGCGGAAAGCACGGCTTCAAATCCCTCTCGAAGAAGAAATCCCTCTCGAAGAAGATAAGATGCATCAACATCGCGCAGCTCGAGCTCGACTATAAGGACAGTCAAGTAGACCTGGGCAGGATGAAGCTCCTCAGCAAGGGCAAGCCCACAAAGAAATGGGACATAAAGGCAAAAGCCGCGTCGAAGAGAGCGATAGAGAAGATAAAGGAAGCAGGAGGAAAAGTGCATGTCCCTATGGAACACGGTCCTCAACAACCTTCCTGAGGTTGCAGGACCCACACAGAAGAGGCTCTCCTTCAAGGAGAAGCTGAAATGGACATTAATCATACTCGTATCATTCTTCATACTGGGGCTCGTGCCCCTTTTCGGCCTAGGCGAGAACGCACTGGCGCAGTTCGACTACCTGTCGATCATCCTCGGTGCGGAGTTCGGAAGCATAATCTCCCTCGGCATAGGCCCCATCGTGACAGCATCCATCGTGCTGCAGCTGCTCATCGGCTCAGGCATACTGAAGATGGACCTGACCAAGCATGAGGACAAGAAACGCTTCCAGGGCCTGCAGAAGATGCTGGCCATAGCCTTCATAATACTCGAATCAGCGATATATGTCCTGATGGGAGGCCTCGCTCCGAGCACTTCATTGGCCGGCACAGCACTTTTCGCACAGCTCGAACTGATGATGATAATACAGCTCGCCATAGGCGGACTGCTCATACTCTTCATGGATGAGGTGGTGAGCAAATGGGGATTCGGGTCAGGCATATCCATGTTCATCGCAGCGGGGGTGTCGAAGAGCATGTTCATCAGGGCGCTGTCATGGCTGCCCTCACCGGCGAACCCCGAGTTCGCAACCGGAGCCATCCCCTCGCTGTTCCAGTTCCTGGCAGCCGGGGACGCCATAAACGCCACGCTCAAGATCGCGGCGTTAGCGTCGACAGTCGTCGTGTTCGCATTGGCGGTGTACACGCAGGCCATGAAGGTGGAGATCCCACTGAGCTTCGGCCGCGTGAGAGGATACGGCATGAGGTGGCCACTCTCGTTCATCTATACATCAAACATACCGGTCATACTGGTAGCTGCACTGATGGCCAACATGCAGCTCTGGGCGAGGCTGCTGCAGAATTGGGGATACCCCCTCTTGGGGACCTACTCGCAGTCAGGCGTGGCCACGGGGTTCATAGCCTGGATACAGTCACCAGACATCGTGCGCCAGGTCATAACAGGGAGCCTTACTGGCAGCGACATAGCGCATGCGTCAGCATACCTGCTCTTCATGATAATCGGATGCGTAATATTCTCATGGTTCTGGATGCAGACAGCTGGCATGGACTCAAAAAGCCAGGCCAAGAACATAATGGCATCAGGCCTTCAGATACCCGGCTTCAGGAAAGACCAGAGGGTGCTGGAACGGTTGCTGGACAGGTACATAAAGCCGTTGACAGTGATGGGTGCGATAGCAGTAGGGCTCCTAGCGGGGTTAGCAGACCTGTCAGGCTCATTGGAAAGGGGCACGGGCATACTGCTGACGGTTATGATAATCTACAGGCTGTACGAGGAGATATCCAGGCAGCACATGATGGACATGCACCCCATGATGCGGAAGTTCATGGAGACATGAGCCTGTTCTTTTATATTTCCAGGCCCTGTTGAAAACCATGTCCATTCTCTCCCTTACAGATTTTCCACAGAGCCTTCTCACCCGGCCGCGTAGAATTGCTCGTTTTTCGCCGCCCCAAAACCAGGGTTTGGGTCACTTTTTTCCGCCTTGACTACACAAAGTGAGCTACGCTCACTTGTGCGAAAAAATCGGAGATTTTTTGCACACAAAATCTTTGATTTTGTTGTGCGCAAGACTCCGTCTTTGCGTGCGAGGCGGGAAAAAATGAGTCCGAAGGACGGCGGTGAATACTCTGAGTGGATAGGTTTTCTACGGTGGCTCTCGCCCACAAGATTTATATATGACCCTCTTACGATTCATCACATGCTAGAATCATTACTTAACCCTATATTCGACCCGCTGCTCAGGCTGCAGCCCTTGGTGGCTATAATCCTGGTCGCCTTCTTCATGTCCCTGATAATCACCCTCATAAACCGCTGGATGACAGACCAGAAGAAGATGAAGGAGATCAAGGAAGAGGGCAAGGCCTACCAGAAGGAGATGAAGGCGCTGAAGGACAACCCGAAGAAGATGATGGAGGTCCAGAAGAAGGCCATGGGCAAGAATGCGGAGTACATGCGCATGTCATTCAAGCCCATGCTCATCACATTCATCCCGATCATAATCATTTTCGGCTGGCTTAACGCGAACATGGCATTCGTGCCTGCACGGCCGGGTGAGGTCTTCAGCACCACAGTAGTGATGAATAAGGGCCTTACAGGAGATGTCACCATCACGCTTCCGGACGGGCTGATACTGCTAGACAACGTCCCCATCAAGCCCATCGAGGACAGCATGGTGACATGGGAGCTAAAGGGCGAGCTCGGAGACTACTTCATCGACTACACATACCAGGACGATACGGTCACCAAAGAGGTATCAATAACCAACGGGGACAAGTATAAGTCTGTGTCAGAACGGGCGGACAGCACAATGTTCAAGGAACTGAGGATAGATTATGAGAAGGTAAAGCCTTTCGGCAGCCTCAGCATATTCGGTTGGAAACCCGGCTGGCTGGGCACATACATCATATTCTCGCTCATATTCGGCCTGCTGCTGAGGAAGTTCATGAAGGTCTACTAGCGGATAATATCTCTCCTTTTTTGTTCTGGAATTCCTTGTGTTCTGCCAAAAGCTTTATAAATAGACCCTTGCTCCCAAGCATCATGCCAGCACCCAGACACCGGACCTCAAGGTTCAGGAAATTGAAGAAGAAAGCACCAGGCGGAAGGGCATTATTGCACTACAAGGAACGCAAGCCCAAGGTAGCTCATTGTGCTAGCTGTAGAACTGCGCTGAAAGGCATACCCAGGCTCGAGATGAAGAAAGCAAGGAAGCTCGGCAAGACCAAGAAGAGGCCGGAAAGGGCCTATGGCGGCATGCTCTGCAGCAAGTGCTCAAGAAGGAAGCTGGTGGAGAAGGCAAGAGCGTAATCTCCTGGCATCACGGCGACGGTGCTAAGGTTGGGAGATCGGAGGGACCAAGATGGAAATCGGACAGGTATGCTTGAAGATAGCAGGAAGGGATTCTAACCAGAAGTGCGTGATAATAAAGATCCTAGATGAAACCTTCGTCTTGATAGACGGCCAGACCAGGAGGAAGAGATGCAACATCCTGCACCTGGAGCCGCTCAAGGACAAGCTCGATATCAAGGAGGACGCGGCGCACGGCGAGATTGTGGCTGCATTCAGGAAGCTCGGAGTCGAGGTGACGGAGAGAAGGCCCAGGGAGAAGAAGGAGAAGCCGAAGAAGGTCAGGAAGGAGAAAGTCAGGGCGGAAGCGAAGGAAAAACCTAAATCTGTCAAATCCAAGGCAAAGGCCGAGAAGAAGGCGGAGAAGGCAAAGGTTGAGGAAAAGCCTAAGGCAAAGGCTGTTGAGGTGCCGAAGCCAGAGAGGGACGAAGAGAAGGCCGAGAAACCAGCAAAATATGCCGATGCCGGGAAGAAACCGAAAAAGGCGAAAAAGCCGGGTAGAGAAGACTCCTAACCGTCATTAATAGAATTATGGGTGTGTAACCCAAAGATCTCTGCGGGATGAAGCCAATCGTTTCTTTCTAATGTCCATGAGAGAGACACGATTCAATACATATAGTGTTTTCAATCATCCAAAGGGCTTTTAATATTGCGTATGTTCTTGTTTGAAACTTTAGTATAAATCAATGTTGTTCTAACATCCGAGTGCCCTAGCAAATCTCTAATATACCTGATGTCAGTTCCATTCTCTAAAAGATGAGTTGCAAAAGAATACCTCAATGTGTGAGGTGTGATGCTTTTTTGTATATCTGCTTTCGAAGCGGCAGATTCTATGATCTTTTGTATTGTTCTTTGTGTGTATTTTCCATTTCGATTTGTTATGAACACATAGCCTTGCCTCAATCCTGAAAGGTTTGATAACCCTTCTTTAACTTTTTGAGATAGCATCACTATCCTATCTTTCTTTCCCTTTGACATTTTTAGATGAATCAGGT
>JAHIVG010000095.1 GCA_018816705.1 Nanobdellota archaeon | reverse complement strand
TTCGGCTCTGGGACGCTTGCTTACCTGCTGACCAGGAAAGATAAGAATTCTGCTCTCTATGTCTTGTTCTCCAGCTTCAAGAACGGTGGGGCTGCAACAGCCATAATATTCGTGCTGTTCGGCATCAGAGCAACGATACCCATGGCCATCAGCGCCTTCATGGTGCCGTTCTTCATACTGTACCTGCAGTGGATTTATAAATGATTTATAAAGGAAATGTGCAATTTCTTGGGTTTATCCTAATCCTCGGGGTAGCTGAAAAGCCTGAATCAGGCCATTTCAGCTCTTTTCCGCATAATTTACTACTTTTAGGTAGCTAACAAACGAAAGATTTATATAGTTAAGGCACCCAACTGATATTTATTAGGGGGTGTAAATATGAGCACACTGAATCAAAATGGTAAAAGAAGGAACGGACAGGTAGCCAGGGCCTACTTGATAGAGGCCATGAAAGAGACATTGAAAGGTATGAGAGAGAGACCGGTCGAGACACTTACAGCTTTGGCAGCCGGTACTGGCATTGCTTATGAAGCAGTCTCGCCTGCTACGGCAGCTGCACAGGAGTTCTCGAAAGAACGGGTCGGAATAGAGCAGGTGGCAGATACTGATCAATATGCCAGCAAAGTGCCTACGACTGAGCCTTGGCCTATGGCCAACGCCTATTCAGATGAGCCCATCAACTATACGATCCTGAAGCTGTACAGCGACGGAGTCGAGCTAGGATGGACCGATAACAGCTCCGCTGTCGGGATTGACGGCAAGCTGATGCTCCGCTATGGAGCAGATGGTAAGACTCTTGAGAATTTCTCGCTTCTGGCCAAGGTGAATTACACGGTCGGGGCTGAAGGCATAGTTGAAGCCGGAGACTCATCTTACATCAAATTGGATGGCAAGATAGGCGAACGAAAGTTCGAAGATAGCGATGGTTACGAAGTCGACGAGAATGCACCGGGTGCAACAAGGGTCGCTGATGTGGACATCACGAACTTCGAGGTCGACATGAGCGATATGTTCCTCGGCTATCATGTGCCTGAATGGAAGCTCAAGGACCATTTCGGACGCCAGATCGGAGGCAGCATAACTGGGATAGAGTCTATGATAAAACTCTGCACCATCCCCGGAACGCCGATATCCTCAACAGAGCAGGCTCCTTCAGATCCCTACAAGACAGAATGGGAGAAAGGGACAGAGGCCTTCGAAAAGCTCGGCAGGATAGGCAGGGATCTTTTCAACTAATTTTTTCTTTCTTATTATAAAAGAGTCGATAGGGTCAGCAATCTTAGAAACTACTTAACGCAGCATAAACACTGCCAGCCCCACGATGATTCCGCTAATGAGCACACCAAGCCCAAGATAAACCGCCTTCTTCTTTCTCATCCTCTCCTGCTCTGTGAGCGGCCTGATCCTGCCTTCCTCTTTCGCCTTCTTCTCTTTAGCAGCTCCTATCGCTGAACCGATCGCTAATCCGATAGGAAGTCCCATCCCGAAAAAGCCAGGGTTGCCGATAGCTAAACCGATAGGCACCCCGATGCCTGCACCTAAGGCGATGCCGATCCCCATCCATTGTCCGACGAAGTGGCCTTCGGGGAATTTGCCTGTTTTATTGATCTCTTCCTGCTGCCTCTTGAAAGTAAAAGCTGCGATAATCCCAAGTATCAGAATAATTACCGCAATCAATATGATCAATATCAGTATCATCATCCTTATCACCTCAGATAATGAAATACGTCGGCCGGGACACACTCATTAGCATTCGTGGCCCCTGCCGCCGCACTCGCTATGCTCATGCGTCGGCCGGGAAAATCGGGTCTGTTGCCTTTCGAACCCGGATAAGCGGCTGTCTCTGCAGCAAGGCTGCCTGGAAGGCCGCTGTCATTTATGGCACCTAGGTGAAGCCATTAGACCACCGACGCATGTCATAGGCTGTTTGAGTGGCGGTTTATAAATATTATCATTATCCAGCTACATGGATTCTGATTATCGTTGATTTCAATAAGAGTTGAACATTTAATAACCTTTATATACAAAGGCCATTCTTATTGATCTATGAAACAAACATTCATCATCACAATAACCATTGCATTGTTGGTCTTACAGGCAGTATCAGCGGATATCCTTCCTGTTGGGAAGAAAGGATATACTAGGTGCACTAAAATTGTGAATACTGAGGAATTCCCAGATGCCTATTTCATAAGTCATCTTACAGGACCAATGATACAAGGTCATGAGAATTCTTTAATCGACTCAGATGAGTGCTTATATTACGGTTACAAATTCAACACACTGCAGATTCTTGCTGTCTCAAGAGATTATGTCAATACAGTGGGGATTGACAATATTGAGGCTTCCGATCCAGAGATAATGGTTTCTGATGAAGACAGCCCCCCTGCAACAGGGTATAACGATGAAGACAGCCCCATAATAAAGGAGACGACCGAATACTCAATTGCAGGATTCTCCGAGAATGGACTGATTCTATACAAATCCAGATTTATTTCAGAATTCGACGATGGGACACCTCCTGAAATTGAGACTTTTCAAAAACCGGATTTCCAGGATGTCCGACTTACCTTTGAAGTTGTTGAACCTGAGGATCCGATTGTGCCACCGCCGATGCCCGAACCTCCAGTCGAACCTGAAGATCCCTTGGAGCCCGTGGATCCTGATGACCAAATTGAGCTGCCACCCATGCCAGAGCCTGAGGGATTTGTAGCGAAAATCATCTGTTTTTTCAAGAGTTTATTCGGCGGAAGTTGTTAGAATGATATATGAGGTAAGATTCGCGCTCGCCCTATTGCTCACTTTAATTGTTGAGATACCTCTATTGGTCATCTTCTCTCGGCGAGTATTTAAATACAAACTGCCTTTAGAGAAATTGATCACCACAGGCATAATCGCTTCTGCCTTGACTCTCCCTTATCTATGGTTCGTATTGTTCCCCTTCATCCCTACTGCATACTATGTATTTCTGGGTGAGGGTTTTGTCATCATCATAGAATCTTTGATTTATAAACAACTCCTGGATATCCGTTTAACGAAGGCTTTCATATTATCACTCATGTTGAATATTGCTTCCTTCCTTGTAGGTATTGTTGTATTCTAGGGAAGTTAAGAAAAAGAGAGTAAAAAAAGAAATAATTAAGCCTTTCCTACGATTCTGAAGACCTTGGTGCTGCACTTGGGGCAGGTGCCCTTCACGGCCTTCATGCCGTTCTTCATTATTACATCTTCAGGATTTTTGATCTCAACTGGGCCCTTACATTTCATGCATCTTCCTTCAACCATTTCACTCACCTCGCGATATGAATATCCCTCTAATGGGCCTACTGAACGAATACTCATATATAAATTCTTTGCTAATTTCGGCCATTTCATAGGTAAATGTGAGTGAAATCCAAGATTCCTACACTAGGAGGATTTTGCCTAAAAGTTCCCCTTTTCTATACATCAAGTGCTCATTCCAACGAAGTACTATGGCCCCTTCTCAATGTCCACCCAGTTCTCCCACCCCCAGGTAGTCTGCCTTAGAAGCCGTCTCGTTAAGGCATTGAATGCTCCCCTTTCGCTGTCCACCCAATCCCCGACCCACCCTTATGAAGATTGCCTTTGAAGTTGGTATGTTTAGGCGATAGTGGTCTGTTACTCTACCCTCCCCCGCTTCCATGTAGGTTGCCTTTGATATTGATCGGGGCGTACCACAACAAATAAATATCTCCCGGACTTGCCCCCTGATATGGTGATAGACTATTCTAAGAGTGAATCGCATGCTGTCAGCAAGATAAAGGAGGCTATACCGGGCTGGCTGTCCTCTTCAAAGGTGAGCAAGGAAGGCCTGTTCGCAGACCTCCACGAATGCAAGATATTCCCTGATCACCTATTGGCCTCTTCTGTTGACGGTGTCGGAACCAAGCTGCTCATAGCAGAGGCCATGCACAAGTACAACACAGTAGGCATTGACCTGGTGGCCATGAACGCCAACGACCTGGCAACCCTAGGGAGAGTATCGCCTTTCCTGTTCATAAACTACTTAGCCTGCCAGAGGCGGTTCCAGGAAGAGGGCCTCACAGGCGATCTGATGAAGGGCATAGTGAAAGGATTGGAGCAGAGCGACACATCGACCATACTACGGCAGGACCTGAGCCTGAACATGGGCAAAGGAGAGACGGCTTCAGTCGATGAACTGTTGGGAAGCCTCAAGCCTGGCTACGGTTTTGACATGGCCGGAGCCATGATAGGCTTCATGAAGAAGGAAGACCTGAGTGAGCCGGAAGGCGACACATTGATAGCGCTGAAGAGCTCGGGGCCACACAGCAATGGCTTCACAGCATTGAGGCACATGCTGCTCAAGGGAGAGTTCGAGAACAGGGAAGAGTACCAGCAGCACTACAAGGGCAGGTTCTCCATCGACTCGCCTTTCGAGGGCTCGACTATAGGCAGGCATCTACTTGAACCTACTCGGATATACATGAAAACAATGGCAGCCATAGCCAAGGAGTTCAAAGTTACAGGCATCAACAACACAGGCTACGGCCTGAAGAACCTGGCGAGGCTGAAAGGCTTCACCTTCAAGATAACAGACCCTATCAGGCCTCAGCCCATATTCAAACTGGTCCAGAAGGAGGCCAAGCTCCGGCCAGAAGAGATGTACGAACGGTTCAACATGGGGCAGGGCTTCTTCATCCTATGCAAGAAGGAAGATGCAGATGACATACTCTCAGCTTCAGAGCAGCAGGGCGAAGAAGGCAAGGTGATAGGCACTGCCGAGAAGGGCCCCTCAAAGATAATCTTCAAGACCAAGGACGCGGATTTCTGCCTGGAAGGGTATGGTTAGGGGTTTGGTGGAGGAGAGCAGAGGAAAGTCGTCTTGGTCTGTTCGTCGAGCCAAATTCTAGCAGTTGACGCCGCCGTGGGCCGGTGAGCTCCGCCGAATTCTGGCAAGCAAGCTAATGATGGAATTCGGTTCCTCAAGCAATGAATTATTACGTAGCTCCGCTCACTTAATTGGCCCCCTCGGCGACTGTTTTGCTAATAATACTCTATCCGCCGCCTATTATGCTCCTGGCGATGTGCTTTATCGAGGATGTCATGCTCTTGAGGTTCTCGATTATGTTCACTATGTCCGGCGTGGGAGAGAAGTCCTTGATGAGCTTGTTCAAGGTACGGACCTCTTCCTTATAGGAATTGGCCAGCCTCAAGGCCTCCTCATGCTTCCTCATGTACCACACCTTCATGACCTCCTCATAATCCTTGAATATCACCTTGTATATCGCCTCAAGCCTCGGCCTCATCTTGGCAGGATATTTCGCTTTCCGGGCGAACCTGGCGATGCGCTTGGCCTGGTCGCCAATCTTCTCCAAGCGGGAGATTATCTGCCAATAGGTGAGGATGTCGATGAAAGTCACGTTCAGCGAGCGGGCCAGGACAGGATTCTGTGTTGCGCCGCGCATGATCCTATAGGTCATGAAGGCCATCCTGTTGACGTCCTCGTCGCGGTCGAATATGCTCTCATAGTGGTCTTCCCTGAGGCACCTCATCGAGTCCTGTATCATGCCCCTGACGATTATGTCTATCCTACGGATGGTCTTGTCGATGGAGATCTGGTTTATGTTTATCAGGTCGCGGGCAGTTATCTTACAGACTGTCTCTTCCATTATCTCCATGCCTGCCAGGTTCTGAAGGACTTCCTTGATCCGCGAACGCTTCTTCCTGTCGAACTTATTCTCGCACTTGACGGTTATGGTGTCGAAGTTCACCAGGTAAGCCCAGATTATCTCAGTCTCGATTATCTCCAGGCTCTTGTTCTTCATGTGGATGGTTATCTCCCTGGGCTTCTGCAGGGCAGAGAAGTTGCTGGGGGAGTAGTTTATCGAGTCCTCCATCTCCTTGACATAGACCTCGTCACCCTTGCGGAGGCCGAACTTGTCGATGAAGCTCCTCGGAAGAGAGACTACGAACGAATTCGTGCCGAACTTGATGATTTTCCTTGTATCCATCTGTACCCCTCCAGTCAAAAGGCAGCTTGCCTTTAATATATGCAGTATATACATTGATATTTATAAATATTTGCATATATTGTATATGGTAAAAGTATATATATTTCAAACATCCCTTGATATGATAACTTGGGGTGGAAACCATGTGGGATATAGAGCTGTTTGCGGAGGATGAGGAACTGTTCGACAACGATGACGTCTACGACGAGAGGGTGAGGGAGGAGCTCGTGGACAGTGACGCGATCGGCGCGGACGAGGACGGCTTCATCCGGGGCTTCGAGAACCCGGAACTTGAGGACGTCGAGACAGATGAGCACGCTACTTAAACACCGAACTTTGGGCTGACTTTTTTCTTTTTTAGTTATTTTTCTATCGATATTCACACCCTATCTGTAAATCACTCACATTCTCGGTTTGCCTCAGGTCGCGGTCCAAGGGACTCTTATTTTCCCGCCTCGAACTATTTCGGGGCGGAGAAAAAAAGACCCGGCCCAAAAAGCCGGGCGCGACTGAGATTATAACGATTTATCCGATGATTTAAGCGAAAACTTTTTAAATAGGGACCTCTTCATTTTGTGTACAGATGATGGCGATTTCCCGACGGTAAACCAGTTCTCGGAGATATACCATGGAAGAAAGCAATCCGGCCTATGATTCGAAGAGCATCCAGGTACTTGCAGGGCTGGAGGCCGTGAGGAAGAGGCCCAGCATGTACATCGGCTCCACCGGAGACAGGGGCCTGCACCACCTCGTGTATGAGGCAGTCGACAACGCCATAGACGAGACCCTTGCCGGCTTCTGCACCCAGATAAAGGTCATAATCCACACCAACGGCTTCGTGACAGTGATGGACAACGGCCGCGGGATACCTGTGGACATCCATCCCAAATACAACATCTCAGGCGTGGAGGTCGTGATGACCAAGCTTCACGCAGGCGGGAAGTTCGACAGGAAGCAGTACAAGGTCAGCGGCGGCCTTCACGGAGTGGGCATATCCGTAACCAATGCGCTTTCAGAGCGGCTCATAGTCAAGGTCAAGAGAGACGGTAAGATCTACAAACAGAGCTTTACCAGGGGCAAGTCAATGGGCTCCCTCGAGGTGATAGGGACAACAGAGGGAAAGGGCACGACAGTCTCGTTCAAGCCCGACACCAAGATATTCTCGACCACGGATTTCAGCTTCGACATACTCTCCACGAGACTGAGGGAACTGGCATTCCTCAACAAGGGAGTGACGATATACATCAAGGACGAGCGCGAGAGCAAGGAGCACAACTTCTGCTACGAAGGGGGCATAGTATCCTTCATCGAGTTCCTCAACAAGAACAAGACACCCCTGCACCCGGTGATATGCTTCGAGAAGAGCAAGGAAGACCGGGTCGTGGAGATAGCCATACAGTACAACGAAGGCTATCAGGAGAACATCTTTTCCTTCGCCAACAACATAAACACCACGGAAGGGGGCACTCACCTGACAGGCTTTCGGAGCGCGCTCACGAGGGCGATAAACACCAACGCATCCAAGCTCGCCAACTTCAGGCTGAGCAGCGACGATGTCAAGGAAGGCCTGACAGCTGTCATATCGATGAAGCTGGCAGAGCCCCAGTTCGAGGGCCAGACCAAGACCAAACTAGGGAACTCAGACGTGAAAGGCTTTGTTGACTCCTTGGTCTATGACCAGCTGATAACTTTCTTCGAGGAACACCCTTCGATAACCCGCATGATCGTGGACAAGTGCGTGAACTCGGCAAGAGCGAGAGAGGCAGCCAGGAAGGCAAGGGACCTGGCAAGGAGGAAGAATGCGCTAGAGTTCTCATCGCTGCCGGGGAAGCTTGCGGACTGCAGCGAGCGCGACCCTGCGAAATGCGAGCTTTACCTGGTCGAAGGAGACTCTGCAGGTGGCTCTGCGAAGCAGGGCAGGGACAGGAAGTTCCAGGCCATCCTACCGCTGAGAGGCAAGATCCTGAACGTGGAGAAGGCGAGGCTGAACAAGGTGCTGAGGAACGAGGAGATAGTCACGATAATCACCGCATTAGGAACAGGCATCGGCGAGGAGTTCAAGCTGGACAAGGCCAGATACCACCGCCTCATAATCATGAGCGATGCTGACGTGGACGGCGCCCACATAAGGACACTGCTGCTCACTTTCTTCTTCAGGCACATGGAACCATTGATAAGAGCAGGATACGTCTACGTGGCGCAACCGCCTTTGTATAGGGTGAAGCACGACAGCCAGAAAACATATGCTTATGACGAGGACCAGCTCAATGTGCTCATGAACAAGCATGGCTCAGAGAAGCTCGAGATACAGCGCTACAAGGGCCTGGGAGAGATGAATCCAATCCAGCTCTGGGAGACCACGATGGACCCCCAGACGAGGACCCTGCTCAGGGTGAAACTGGAGGATGCTGTCGAAGCGGACAGGATCTTCACTATTCTTATGGGCGACCAGGTCGAGGCTCGACGTGATTTCATACAGAAACACGCTCGCGAAGTGGTGAATCTCGATATATAGTGTATATGGTAAATCTTTTTAAACATATAGACCATCCCCCCTTTTGGTGAGTCAACTGGCAAAGATGAAATATTCGACATATATGATGGATGACCTTGTTCTGGAGGAGGACTTCGAGCCTGTATTCCGTTTCAATGAGGCGAGTTGATGCAGCTTTCATACCTATTGATAAAGACCCATCCCGGGTCTGAGCACAACGTAGGGCAAGAGCTCCTCAAGATGGACACCGTGACCAATGTCAACCTTCTCTACGGCAAATTCGATCTCATCGTCAAGGTCGAGACAGGAAGCCAGGTGGAGCTGCACGAGGATGTCCTGTCAGAGATAGAGGGCATCACTGGCGTTACCATGGTAAAGAACCTTCTCGTGAACCACGAGAGCTGATATCTACCTTCTCAGCATCAACATGAGTATCAGCACCAGGACCACCACAATGACCGCTATGAGTATCATCAGAGGCATGCCGCTGTCGCCCTCCCGGGGTATCGTCGTGGGCGGCAGGGCTGTCTGAGGTACAGAAGATGAACCAACATCCATGTCTGACCCGGATCCTTGATCGCTCGATCCTTCAGATGAGCCGGTCTCGTCAGAGCTACCATCAGACGTACTGTCCTGGCCGCCCCCTACACAGCCCTCGAGCTTGAACTCTTCCACAAAGTCCATGGAGCCCAGCTGGTGGTCGATGGTTATCCTGAGGTCATAATCCCCGTCAGCAGCCAAGAACGGGATGTCCACATCCATGGTCTGTTCGATCTCATTGCTGTCCTCTTCGCTCTCGACAGTGATCGAGAAGGATTCACTGATCCCTAATTCGTCGTTAGTGATCAATACCTTCACGTCCTGGTCCTTGTTACCTGGATTGATCAGGTTTATGGTCACAGGAAGAGTGGACCCGCATCTGGCCTTGTCTCCGACAATCACTGAATCTATGACCATGTCGTACTGATTCTTGTCGAGGTCCACACCAAGGTCAAGGTATGAGAAGAACTCGAAAACACCATCATCCCCATAGATGTCTATATGCAGCGGATATGTTTCCTCCTTGGCATCAGCAGGGATGTCGAACAAGAGTGTGACCTGTTCCCTCTCGCCGTCATTCAGGTCGAACTCCTCCAGCTCATGCTCGATGTCTCCGTCAAGATCCAGTATAGTCCCAGTGACTTTGATGTCATCGATGTCATCGCTGAATATGTTCTTGAGGTCGAAGATGATCTTGACCTCTGACAAGGGCCTGACCCTGTCGATGTCCTCGCCAGTCTCATCCACGTCATCTCGGCGGTCGCCATCGACATACGCCTTGAGGTTCCTGATTTCCAGGCCACAGACCTGGTCATAATCATAGAAAGGCGGAACAGGCTCGGGGAGATAATCAGGAGGCGTGAAAGTTGCATAGGAAACCCCGAACACCTCTTCCTCTGACATGGTGTACTGGCCGAAGCCGACCATGCTCGATTCGAAGATGTCATCAGTCTCCACCCAGAAGGACCAGGCATCTAGGTTGTCATTGCTTATGCTCTCCAGCTCGGTCAGGAAGGCAGTGCTGCCAGAGCCCTGCCAGTCGGTCTCCCACCTTGAGGCTTTGAGCGCATCCTCGGCACTAGGGTCGTCCTTCATATGGATGCACTGTGTCTCAATAGAGCCGTCCGGGAACCGGACCACTATGCCTACTGGGAATGCCTGCACTGCTGACGCAACAAGGATCAACAGTAAAGGAATTATCATTCTTTTCATAATTACCCCCGACTGAGGTAGGGATGTGTTCTTTTTATAGGTTTCTATTTTAAGGTAGGGACAACGGCCCGCATTAACTATAAGCTTACAAGTCCCCCTCTCAATGTCCACCCAAAGCCCCACTCTCCTCCAGGAAGGTTGCCTAAGAAGAAATCAGGATAAGGCTTTGATATGTCCCCTTCGCTGCCACCACTCTCACTTCTTCTTGAGATGTGCGATGAGGTCCTTGGCGATCTCCCGCTCGTGGAAGTGGCCTGCCTTCTCTGCTAGTTGTTTGGCCTTTGGCAGGAAAGCCGAGAATACCCCGTTGGAGAGTATGTGGATGAGCGTAAAGGGAGCGGCTGTGATGAAGAGCAGCGGGAACGCAGCTGGGAAGAAGATGAGCGAGCCCACATTGACCACGACCTCATAGACAGCTGTGGCGATGACCATGACTGTGATTGTCTCGAAGACAGAAGCGCGCTTCCGGAGGAAGCCTCCTGCTGCACCGATGATGCCGAAGCCGAGTGCCATCGGGATGGTCCACGGTCCCTGGCCGCCCATGACGAAGAAGTTTGACAGCGCCAGGGCTGAGACTCCTGCGATGAAGCCTTTCTTCTTGCCGAAGAGCCAGCCTGAAAGGAAAGAGAAGAACGATATCGGCTCGACACTCGGAAGGGCCTGCATCGGCACCCTCAGCAGGGCTGAACCGACCACGATCCCGGTCAGCGTGAGGTACTCCTTCATCCTCAGCATGGAAAGGTGCTGCTGCAAGGAGACCATCGCCAGTCTCTGCTTGGATTTCAGCTTCAGTAGTTGTTTCATAAAGTCTTCTCCAATAATTGTGCCATTACATAGTCAGTCAGCCGCCATATTTTATATTTTTCGTATTCTTCAGAGGTCATGCCCCCGATCGGCAGCACTGGGT
Organism: Nanobdellota archaeon; assembly: GCA_018816705.1. Lineage (GTDB taxonomy): Archaea > Nanobdellota > Nanobdellia > Woesearchaeales > JAHIVG01 > JAHIVG01. The sequence continues at coordinate 3,917 of JAHIVG010000095.1, read as the reverse complement.
TCATCATGACATCGCCCGCGGTGAAGTACTTCTGCTGCCTGATAGCGTTGCTGATAGATTTGAAGCTGAGGTTGAAATTATGTGTATCTTCCCCTTCCAGGTCTTGTTCTTGGGAATCAGCATCGTCATATCCCTGGCTTGTCTCCCTCCTACCGAGATGACTGAAGAGGCGGTTATAGTTCACCACGCTCGAGACCGGCAACGGGGCATAATCGTTCTCGGGCGAGAAGTCATTGAAGCCGTCGTAGAGGGGCTCTGATTGAATGGACTCCAGGTCGTCTTCATCAGGCTCATCCTTATCATCTTCAGATTCTTCCCCGCTATTCTCTCCTTCAATCTCTTCTTGCTCTTCTTCCTCAACCAGGCATTCCTCAAGCTCAGATGAGAGCTGCAAGGCCAAGCACCCCCAGGATTGCGGCTATGGAAAGATAAGCAGGCGTGCTGTCCACAGCTTGGTATTGTTCCCAGAAATGGTGCAGGGCAGGGACCCACTGATCCTGAGGCAGCTGGTCGATGTAATCCTTGACCCTTACGCCCTCGACTTCCCTATTGGGCTGGTAGAGTTCCCTGAATGCCCTTTCCGTCATCTCGTCAGCAGATGTCATTGGATATAATATCCAACGCAAAGGTTAAATAATATAAATACTTTATTGTTCACATGGCAGGCGCAAAACCCCATTATAGCAACCTGGATATGCTCAGGGCCTTTCTTTTCCTTGAGTCCAGGCTGAGCAGGGCTCATCTCGTTGACAGGCTTAGTCTTGGAGAAGGTGTGGTCAGAAGCATCCTTGATGATCTGAAGGACAAGGATTATCTGGATTCAAACAGGAAGGGGCATATCCTGACAACAAAGGGAAAGGAGGTCCTCAATGAATTTAAATCGAGGTTTTCAGGGCCGGTGAAGGCCTTGCTTGACGAGCTGGGCCAGCACCAGTATGCTGTGGTCGTGAAGAGACCTAAAATGCCGCTTGATGCATTGAATGCTAGGGACGAGGCGGTCAGGGCCGGCAGCCTTGGGGCGCTGGTATTCTATCATTCAGGGAAGCTGATGATGCCGCCGATGAGGTCTGCCAGAAAGGAGTTTTCTCATCTCTCCAAGGTGTATTCATTGAAGGAACGCCAGGCGCTGGTCATAGCCTTCAGCTCTGACACGAGGACAGCGCAGAACGGTGCATTGGCTGCAGCCATGCACCTGGGCGGAGAATTCGATATCTAGTACGCCTTCGCAAAGTACGCAACCAACTTGCCCTGTTTGCCGCAGTGGACGCACTTGCCCGGCTTCTCGTCGATGACGGTGCGGGATGATGCTCCGCCTGTGTCTTCCTTGATCATGTCTTCCTCTTCTATGGTACCGCAGAATGAGACCTTCACCAGCTTGCCTTCTTTGATGGCCTTCTTCAACTCGGCCATGGTCTTGGCAGAGGTGATGGATTCTTTCAAGGTCTTCTTGGCCTTGGCGTATAAGGATTTCTGCATGGCCTCGAGCTCCTTCTTGATATGTGTGATGAGGTCTGCCTGCTTGACGAACTCTTTCTTCCGGGTGTCCCTTCTCACGACTACGGCCTGCTTCTTCTCGATGTCTCTCGGGCCGAGCTCAACCCTTATCGGGACACCCTTCAGCTCGTGGTCATTGAACTTCCAGCCGGCAGTATAATCTCTGTCATCCAGGAAGCAGGTGAAATGCTTCTCCAGCTTATTCTTCATGCTCTCGGCTTCTTTCAGGGTCTTATCCCTGTTCTTCTCGAAGATTATCGGTACGATGGCCACTTGCAGCGGCGCCACCTTAGGCGGTATGATCAGGCCTTGGTCGTCCGCATGGGTCATAATCATGGCACCGATGAGCCTGGTCGATATGCCCCAGGATGTCTGCCAGACATGCTTCTTCTTGTTGTCCTGGTCGAGGAACTCTATGCCGAAGGCCTTGGAGAAGTTCTGGCCAAGCATATGGGAAGTGCCCATCTGCACAGCCTTGCCATCAGGCATCATGGACTCGAAGGTGAGAGTGTATTCAGCTCCTGCAAACTTCTCTTTCTCAGTCTTCCTTCCAGTGATGATCGGGATCGCAAGATAGCTCTCGACAAGGTCGATGTATTCCTTCATTATCATGCCAGCTTCCTTCTCTGCCTCCTCCCTTGTTGCGTGGGCAGTGTGTCCTTCCTGCCAGAGGAACTCACGTGTGCGGAGGAACGGCTTAGGATATTTGAACTCCCATCTGACGATATTGCACCATTGGTTGAGGAGCATCGGGAGATCACGATGGGACCGTATCCACTTCGAGTAGCTCTCGTAGATTATGGTCTCAGACGTGGGCCTTATGGCGAGGCGTTCCTTCAGCTTGGTGTCTCCTGCTTGCGTGACCCATGCGACTTCAGGCGAGAATCCCTCGACATGCTCCTGTTCCTTCTTGAACAGGTGCTCTGGGATGAATAATGGGAAATAGGCGTTGGTGTGGCCAGAGGCCTTAATCTTCTGGTCGAAGACAGCCTTTATCTTCTCCCAGATGGCATAAGCAGTGGGCCTGAGCACCATGCATCCTGATACCGAGCTGTAGTCTGCGAGCTCAGCCTTCTGGACCACCTGCGAGTACCACTCGCTGAAGTCCTCGGATTTCTTGACAGTTATGCCCTGTGTCTGTTCCATGGGTGAGAAAAGTCTGCTGTTCTTTATAAAGATTTCTAGAAGGAATTGATGATGGTTGTATTTGTTATGCCGAAAATCCAGCCACCAATGGCACGGACGGCCAACAGCTCTGCTGTTGTCCTACTTCACTGACTGGAACCCCCCACTTCTTAGGGGAACCTAGTCAGCTCCGTCTGTCCGTGGCTGGATTTTCGATAATGTAAGTCAGGGGGCTTTTCACTTAATTTTTTCATTGATCATACGGAAACCTATAAATATCATGCCTCATTCTCCCATGTCATAGAATGGCTCAATCAGCATGTCAGGGAAATCATAGAGAAGCGTGTCGCATACGTCAACGAGCTAACCGGACTCAAGGAAAGCCTCACCCTGTCAGACGGCGCCATCGAAGCGATTGTGAGCGTCTCAGGGGAGAATATCCGGATGGCTTTAGAAGTCTATCGCAATACCTGTAAGGTGCTGAAGGCGAAGGGTACAAAGTTCCCATATGAGGTCACTGCCGAGGACGTCCTCAATAGGAAGCTGTCCAAGAGAGCAACTTTTTCTGAAGTAGAGGAAGGAGCATTCCATCTTGAGGATTGCTACAAAGACGGCAGTACGATGAATCCAGGATAAAGAATGGGGCCGCGGGGACTTTCAACAACTCATTTTTGAACCCCGATCTGGGCACCCCGAATGCCCGATGCTACCAAGTTACACCACGGCCCCGGCGAAGAATCGGACTTGACGAAGAGTATATAAATACTTTTATTTTAATTCCTGGTCCTGCCCTTGATGCCATAGCAGTCCAGTTTCTCGTCTATTTGTTTCAGGCGTCTGTCTGCATTCTCAAGCGGGATTGGGAGCAGAAAATGCCTCCAGAAATCCTCGCCCTTGCGCTTCGTGACGAAATCTGCAAGGACACAGCTATCCCTTTCTATGAGGGCATTGCCGATGTAATAATCCAGGTCACGATTGACAAGGAACTGCGACTTGATCTCGGAGTTAACGGCACATTCCCATTGGCCCCAGTTCACTGAGGCCTTCTCATGCATACTATTGGCCACAGCGTCAGGAACAGCATCCGGCATGAACTCAAGGTAAAGGTCGTCATCACTAGATGGCCTGCCATCCCCCTTGACCACAGGCCTGTAATGAGATTCCTCGGCATTCCTCATGTGGCCGTAGGTCTCAGCATCCATCGCCGTGACGACGTAGATGTTCTCTCTGTCGCCTTTAAACGCCCTCAGATGCTCAAGGAAATCCTGAGGCCCAAGCTCCTGGAAGCTGATCTTGTT
>JAHIVG010000094.1 GCA_018816705.1 Nanobdellota archaeon | reverse complement strand
TGCAACAAGAGCAGGAATAATCCACACGCACAGCAGAAGGACAGACAACCAATACAAGGACGCATTGATCATCGGACTCCGCCAAAACCTGTTTACCTATTTAAGGCTAAAAGCCTTACACAGAATTATTCGAAAAACTCGGGTGACATCCAAAAAAATGTATAGAGGAAAACAAATTTGCATGTGAGACCAACAATCCTGAAGCCAATTTGATATCTATCATGCTATCTCACATGCAAATTTGCCCATTTTTTTGGATGGAGCCAAGGTTTTGGGAAGATTTAAGAACATGAGGATTTCCTACTTTATCATGAAGCTCGCCCACACCATAACCCTCTCTGTCTTCTCCAAGGATGACAGGGAGGCCTCGAAGAAAGCTCTCATAGGCATGCTTCCTTTCTCGTTGGAGGACGAGAAGCTCAAGCTAGATGTCCAGAAGGCCGAAGGCATGGAAAAGAACTTGATAATGATCCTCAAGCTCCGCTTGACCAAGGCCAGGCACACCAACGCCTTCCTGAAGTCCTTGACAGGGAAGCTCAGCGATGATACCAAGCAACTTCTGTTGAGGCAATTGGAATCACGCCTCGACGGCAAGCTCGACTTCTTCTTGAGATTCGACAAGCAGAAGCTCCTGCAGGGCCAGTACTGCCTCACTGACAGCGGCGACTGCTTCCACATCCGCATGGCCATCGCAGCCTTCCCCCGCAAGAAGGAGATTGCGAAAAAGATTGTTATAGAAATATTCTCCTGATTCTACTCCTCTTTCATCCTTTCCACTATCTTTTCCACCTGTTCCTCTGTCACGAACTTGACCGGCTCCCAATAGCTCAGGTATTTCTGCAGCGTCCTCAGCTCCTCGCTCTTGGCGAAGTTGCCCAGCTCTGCCGCCATCAGCTGTATGGTGTTCTTGACGTCCGTGATGTCGTTCTTCATCCTCGCCATGTCGGATTTCACTGCCAGCATCTCCTCGCTGGTGTTGCGGTGCATCGTGACCATGTTCTGCTCTGTTACTTGGAGCTTCATGCGGATATTGGTGATCCTCTCCTCGAGCATCCTCAGCCTGGAGCTCGTGTTGGTTATCTCCTTGCCGAAATCTGACAGGCCAGGTGGGGGATTTGCCATGCCTCTCTCTGGGATATGCTCATTTAAGTGTTTTTCTCTCTTTTTGTCCCGACCTCGATGTGGTAAAAACATATTATAAAATATAGGTTATATTATAAAAAAAAGCATAAATATTTTATATGATGACTGTTTGAAGGCTGATAACTTGAAAAAACCCATAAGCGCCACGATAGATGAGGAACTTCTGGCTTGGATGGAGACAGAGCTGAGAGACCGCACGAAGTACAGGAACAAGTCACATCTCATCGAGATCGCACTCCTGAAGATGAAGGGAAAACCATGAAATATGATATAATCCGGGAAGGCGACGACACCATACTCAGGGTAGACTACTCCCAGCAGCCAAAGATGCCCTCGCTGGAGGACAGCGGGGAGTGCATGGCCAACACTGTCCACTCCTTATTAGAAAATCCCAGGGTCACCAAGATAATCTTCAACCAGAACCGGGACTACGAGTACGACCAAAACCAGACCGAGCTCCTGCACGAGATGGCCCGACTCTATGACTCCACGGTCAAGAATAAGGATATGTTCAGCCTCAAGGCCCTAGGCCCCGGTTGCCAGCAGTACTACAGCCAGCGCTTCCCTGAGATCAAGAGGCTGATTACAGACACCATCTTAAGTGATCCTATCGGCGCCTACGTCGAGCTCAAGCGCATCCACCGCCGCGAGGCCATAGCGCTGCAGAAATCACCCAGCAAATGCGTCCGGGCCTACATCAAGTTCCTCGAATACATAATCGCCCTATTCGAGCAGACCAAGCTCATCAAGCTCTCAGAGAGGCATCTCGCCGGCCACCAGGTAGGCAACAGGGAGATCTACAGGCACATGTTCCTGCCGGTGATAAAGCCTGACTTCATGTTCACCAAGCTCATGGCGACATACCCTGTCAACGGCAACGAGCTTGACTCTTACACAATCGGTAACATCGAGGTCACGATCTTTTCCAGGCCGGACACTGTCCAGTACCTCTATCATGTCATCCCCCCCGAGTTCAAGCTGGACGAGGAGAAGTATGAGCTCCTGGACATGGCCAGGAAGATAATGGCAGACCACAAGCCCCGGCGCTCAGAATTCGTCGACCCTGATCGCATGAGACAGGTATTCTCGAACGTCGGCTCTGACCTCCTGGAGGAGCTCTCCAACACCCGCGGCATACGCCTCAGGCAGAAGGAGCTGAAGGAGCTCACAGAGATCCTTGTGAGATACACTGTCGGCTTCGGCCTCATAGAGGTCCTGCTGAAGGACGAGAAGATACAGGACATATCCATCAACAGCCCGATGGGCCAGACGCCTATTTTCATCGTGCACCAGGATTTTGATGACTGCACCACCAACATAGAGCCTGTCGTGCCCGAGGCCGAGTCATGGGCCACCAAGCTCCGCCTGATTAGCGGCCGGCCGCTGGACGAGGCCAATCCCATCCTTGACACTGAGCTCGAGCTTCCGGGCGTGAGCACAAGGGTAGCAGCCGTGACCGCTCCACTGAACCCTTATGGCTTGGCCTTCTCATTCAGGCGCCACAGGGACAGGCCGTGGACCCTGCCCTTGTTCATGAACTACAAGATGATCACAGCAGAGGCAGCAGGCCTCATCAGCTTCCTGGTGGACGGCAGCCGATCCTTCATGATCGCAGGCACGAGGTCGAGCGGGAAGTCATCACTGCTCTCCGCCATGATGATCGAGATAATGCGGCGCTACCGCATCATAACCATAGAGGACACATTGGAACTCCCAACAAGGCAGATGCGCAACCTGGGCTTCAACATCCAATCCCTGAAGGTCGCCAGCGCGCTGTCCAGGGAGGGCTCTGAGGTCTCTGCCAGCACAGGCATCAGGTCGACCCTGCGCCTCGGAGATTCAGCCCTCATCGTGGGCGAGGTCAGGAGCCAGGAAGCCAAGTCTCTCTATGAGGCCATGCGCGTGGGTGCTGCTGCCAACGTCGTTGCCGGAACGATCCACGGAGATTCCCCTTACGGCGTGTTCGACAGGGTGGTGAACGACATCGGCGTGCCCAAGACATCGTTCAAGGCCACAGACATCATAATCGTCGCCAATCCCTTGAGGTCTTCGGACGGCATACATCGCACCCGCCGCGTGACGCAGATCACCGAGGTCAGGAAGAGATGGTCTGATGATCCTTTGCTCGAGAATGCCTTCATGGACCTGATGAAGTATGACGTGAAGAAGGACGCGCTCAACATAAGTGATGAGCTGATAAACGGCGAGTCAGAGGTGTTGAAGACCATCGCAGGCAACATCCGGGATTTTGCAGGCGACTGGGACGCGGTGTGGCAGAACATCATTCTGCGTTCAAGGCTCAAGCAGCTGCAGCTGGATGCCTCGCTCAAGATTAAGAGGCCCGAGCTTCTCGAGGCCCAGTTCTCGATAGGATGCAACGACCGCTACCATCTCATATCTGAGCGCGTGAAGGAAGAAGTGGGTTCATTAGACCCGAAAAGGATACTCACAGAGTGGAAGGACTGGTTTCAGAAAGAGGTAAGGAATGCCTGAAAAAGAGGTGGAAGACCTCCTGTCCAAGTACAAGGAGCGTCTGAGGAACGAGCTGGAAGGCCAAGACCTTGAGAGGGTGACCTCTCGGGAGTATAACGAGTTCAAGAATGAGCTGCTGCCGCGCCACTTCTCCATCTATGAGAAGGCATGCCGGATCAGCGAGAAGCTGCTCAAGATAGACCCGAACAAGAAGAAGCTGAAAGAGCTGCAGAGGTCGATAGAGACATGCCACCTGAATATCACCCCGCAGGGCGCTGCAAGCTTCGCCATGCTCTTCCCCCTGCTCTGGATGGTGCTGGGCTCTGTCATCATACTGACCATGTTCAACGCTCCCCTGTTCTTCATGATGTTCTTCATCATCTCAGGCCTGGCCATGATGGTCATCTTCGGCAAGCTCCCTTTCTTCCTGGCCAACAGCTGGCGGCTGGAAGCGAGCAACCAGATGGTCATGTCCATCTTCTACGTTGTTACATACATGAGGCATACCTCCAACCTGGAGAACGCCATAGGCTTCGCAGCAGAGCACCTCACCGGTCCTTTGGCCCTGGACTTCAAGAAGGTCTTATGGGATACCGAGACCGAAAAGTTCAGCTCTGTGAAGGAATCCATGGATCACTACTTGGAATCATGGAGGGACTCCAACGGCGAGTTCGTGGAGAGCTTCCACCTCATCGTATCCTCATTGTATGAAGGCTCTGAGAGCCGCCGCCTGGACATGCTGGACAAGTCCCTTGACGTCATGCTCGAGGAGACCTATGAGAAGATGCTGCACTACGCCCAGAACCTGAAGAACCCCATCACCATGCTGCATATGCTCGGCATCATCCTGCCTATCCTCGGTCTTGTGATCCTGCCTTTGGTGGTGAGCTTCATGTCCGACGTGAAGTGGTACCATCTGCTCATGCTCTATAACATCATCCTTCCTGTTGCAGTGTTCTATCTGGGCAAGAACATCCTCTCGAAAAGGCCTACCGGATACGGCGAGTCAGACATCTCCAAGGACAACCCTGAGATGAAGAAGTACAGGAACATCGTCATTAGACTAGGAAGCCAGGAGTTCTTCATATCAGCTACAGCAGTCGCTGTCCTCATGTTCCTCCTGCTCTTCAACCTGGGCATGATGCCTGTCTATATGCATGCTGCTTCGCCAGAGTTCGATATCGTCTTGGGCGACTGGCTCAGGCTGCTGGATTATCAGGAGACTGATAGAGGCATCGTCGGTCCTTACGGCTTGGGCGCTGCCCTGATATCCCTCCTGGTCACGTTGTCTTTCGCTGTGGGTGGCGGATTATACTATAAGCTCAAGTCGCATAACATAATGAAGATACGCGAGGAGACCAAGAAGCTCGAGCTCGAGTTCTCTTCTGCCCTGTTCCAGCTCGGCAACAGGCTGGGGGACGGCCTCCCGCCAGAGATCGCCTTCTCAAGGGTTGCGGAGACCATGAAGGATAGTCCTGCAGGTAAGTTCTTTGAGCTCGTCAGCTCCAACGTGAACATGATGGGCATGTCAGTGAACGACGCAATCTTCGACAAGGAGCACGGCGCCCTGGTGTATTTCCCGTCCAGGATCATCCAGAGCTCTATGAAGGTACTGTCAGAGGCCTCGAAGAAGGGCACAAAGATAGCTGCGCAGGCAGTGATAAACATCTCGCGCTACATCAAGGAGATGCATCGGGTTGATGAGAGGCTGAAGGACATATTGGAGGACATAATCTCGTCCATGAAGTCGCAGATAAAGTTCTTGACTCCGGTCATCGCCGGCATCGTCATCGGAATAACCTCGATGATAACGACAATAATCCTACGCCTCAATGAGCAGATGGAAAACCTCAAGGTGGACACCGGCGTCGGCGGCCTGTCTGCCATGACCGAACTGTTCGGTAAAGGGATCCCGACGTTCCACTTCCAGATAATCGTGGGCATCTACGTGGTGCAGATAATCGCGATAATGACCATCCTTGTGAACGGCATCGAGAACGGCAATGACAGGCTAAATGAGAGGTACCTGCTCGGCACAAACCTGATAAGGTCTGGCTTCCTGTACTGCATTGTCGCCGGCATCATCATGCTCATCTTCAACATGATCGCCGGGCAGATAATGACGCTGTAAAAAATAAGATGGGGCGACCGAGACTTTCAACGCATTGCCATTGCAATGAGTGTGTTTGAACTCGGGACACCTACGTTTCAGCGTGAAACTTCAGCGTAGTGCTCTCCTAAGCCGAAGGGATTCCTTCTCAGGCTGAGCTATCGCCCCGCAGAGCCTGGTAAGCAGGGCTTTATTTATAAAGATGTCGCTGAAAAGGCTCTATAGAAAATCTATAAGGGTAAATTCATTTTTTTCCGTTCAGAGCTGAACAAGGAAGATGAAAATGGCCGAAGAAATGATAAACGGATAAAAATGAACCTGATTTCCTATAGAGCCGTTGATATCCTGCCAAAATGCAAAATATATATAAAGACGGCCTGCCAAGTCCTGTCAATGGCCGGAGCCGTCCTATACACCATCGTCAGCGTTATAGTCGTCTCGCTCATCGCCCTGGTTGGGGCAGTGCCGCTTTTATTTAAGAAGAAGACTTCCGAGGGCTTCCTTGTCATCCTCCTCAGCATATCTGTCGGCTCCCTGCTCGGCTCTGTTTTCATCCATTTCCTGCCAGAGGCTTTCGAGCACGGCCACAGCATCGAGGTCGCCTTGTATGTCCTCTTAGGCTTCATAATCTTCTTCATCCTCGAGAAGTTCATCCACTGGCACCACGGCAAGAAGTGCGAGAAGGGCGATTGCGGCCACGGCCATGCTTACCACCTGGCCCCGATAAACCTCTTAGGTGATGGCATCCACAACTTCATGGATGGCATGGTCATTGCTGGAGCCTACATCGTCAGCATCCCGTTAGGGATTGCAGCGACAATCTCTGTCATCTTCCACGAATTGCCGCAGGAGATAGCTGACTTCGGCGTGCTTCTTTATTCAGGGTTATCCAAGACCAGGGCCTTGCTCCTTAACTTTGCCTCTGCCCTTACAGCAATACTCGGGGCGATCATCGGCCTCATCCTCGCCGGCCAGACCCAGGACTTCACACATTTCATAATCCCTTTCGCTGCGGGCAACTTCATTTACATCGCTTCCTCCAACCTCGTGCCGCAGCTCCACCGCCACTGCAAGTTCTGGCCCTCAGTATTGCATATTGTGGCCATCATAGCCGGCATCGGCATCATGCTTGTTATAGCTTTGCTCGGCCCGGCGCATATGCACTGACAGCACTCAAGAATCATTCAGGATTCAGCCCCCACCTGTCCAACTCACTCTTAGCTCTATGGCATTCCTTGCACAGCGTCCTCAGGTTGTCCTTTTCATACGGCTTGCCTCCCATCTGGATCGGGATTATGTGGTCCACTTCCAGCAGTGACTTCCTGAAGCGCTTCTCGCAGATGCTGCACCTGAACTTATCCCTGCGAAGGACGTCTTTCCTCACCCAGAACCAGGAGTTATTGCGGTTGAACTCCTCCATGCAAGTATCAGAGCAGTAATGCCGCCTCCCATCACCCACGAGTCCATCGCAGTTCCTGCACAGCTTCCTGCCAGAACCATCATGCCTGTCAGGCGTATCTCGGACATTCGGAAGGCGGGGCATGTAAAGAAGATATTTCATGCAATCATTAATAATTTATCGATTATAAAAAGAGTGATAACATTTAAATATCAACTAATAACATACATGAATATGCGCGCAATACTAGCTATAGTCTATGAGATTATAGAAAATAATTACTTGCGACGTGGAGACATATTAAAAGGAGAGAACGAAGTTATCACAATAGGAAGAGCTCCTGAAAATAATATAAGGTCGGAAAACACGTTCATGTCCAATTATCATGGGAGGATCTTCTTGGAACATGGTGTTTTTTCTGAACATCTTGATTATGAAGATACAAGTTCGCAGGGAACCACAATAATTCATTGGAGGGAAAGTAAAGGTTCCTCAAAATTCTTGAAGGGTGAAAAAGAGGGTCATAAAGTCAAGCTTAAACCGGGAGATTGGATAGTAATATCGGCTACAAGAGAAAATGGGAAAAAAACCGGCACATTGATAATTCCTTTAGTGCAATAAGATCTTTCCATACCATAATAACTAATGCAAGATTCTGCAGCAAGTCTTTCTCTGCTTCTTTCTGACGAAGACAAGTCTATTGCTGAGAGGAATTTCAAACATAAATACGATTACTCTATCTCTTCTTCTTCGGCTTCGACTTCTTCGGGCTCCTCGCTTTCTTCAGGGTCCTCAGGTTTCGGTTTTTCAGCTTTCCCGGCCGGTTCGCCCTCGCCCTTCTCGACCACTTCGATCTTGCCGAACCTTCCGGCTGAGAGCTGTGGCTCGCCCTGCCATTCGGAGACGTATCCGTTCACGATGTGTATCTTGTCGCCTACTTTTACGCTGTCGATCTCGTCGTTCCAGAGCGTGAGCACCATCTCGCCAGAATCATCCTTGACTTTTGCTGAACAGACCCTGCCTGCCTTGCCGAACTTCTGGAACTCCCTGATATCACCTTTCTCTATCAGTTCGACCTTGATGTTCACGTCGCCTTGTCTTACCTGTAAGTCTTTGAGTGCCATGCCAGCAAGGGAACGATTTCTATATATAAACCTTTGCAAAACCTTTTTAAAGCGCCTCTTCCATTTTCATGCCATGGCAATGATCGATCCGTACGGCAGCAGGCTGTACAAGGACTATGAGAAGGTCATGAAGGACTTCGGCCTGGAGCAGCTGCCAGACCTCCCTGAAGAGAACCGCCTGATGCGCCGAGGCGTCGTTTTTGCGAGCCGTGACCTGAAGCCGGTTGTTAAGGCCATGGAGGAGAGGAAGCCCTTCTATGTACTTACAGGTATCATGCCCACCTCGGAGAGGATCCATCTGGGCAACAAGATGGTTGTCGAGAACGTGGCTTATTTCCAGAAGCATGGTGCGCAAACTTACATCTTGGTCGCAGACTTAGAAGCAGCGACCGCCAGGGGAGTGTCATTAGAGGAAGCGAAGAAGCGGGCCATGGACTTCCACATCCCTTCATACATCGCCCTCGGCCTGGACCCGAAGAAGACCACTTTCTACTTCCAGTCTGAGAACAGCAATGTCATCAATTTCGCTTATGAGGCGGCCAAGAAGATAACTCTCAACGAGTTCAAGGCTGTCTACGGTTCAGCAGACCCGGGCAGGATAATGGCTGCTGTGACACAGGTGGGAGACATACTCTTCCCCCAGTTCGAGGAGCGTATGCCAGGTGTCATCCCAGTCGGCATCGATCAGGACCCTCACATCCGCCTGACCCGGGACGTTGTCAACAGGATGAAGGACAGGAAGTTCTTCTCGCCTGCGGCGATCTACAACAAGTTCACTCCATCGCTTGACGGAGAGCTCAAGATGTCCAAGTCCAGGCCTCACACCTGTATAGAGCTGCCTGATGACCCAAAGAAGGTGTGCAAGAAGATAATGCGCGCCCTGACCGGCGGCCGAGAATCAGTGGAAGTGCAGCGCAAGAAGGGCGGCATCCCTGAGGACTGCATGATCTTCGAGCTGTACAAGCAGCATCTGATCGAGGATGACAAGGAGCTGCAGAAGATCCATGATGACTGCAAGGCTGGCAAGCTTCTGTGCGGCGAGGACAAGCAGCACTGCTGCGAGCTCATGGAAAGATACATGAAGAAGCTCAAGAAGGACATCGAGGCCGCGAGGAAGAATGTCGATAAGCTAAACTTCATCAGGTTTTAAGATTCTCACTTCTGCATTCCACTCACCTTGTCTGTATACACCGATCTTGCATCCGGTTTGAAGGCCTTTGGTCAGGCCTGACAGATTGAGGCAATCTCCCTCGCCGAAGATAAGGAGCCAGAGCGGGTTGTTTATGTTGTCGATACCGAACAGCTGGTGGGAGTGCCCGGTTATGCTCGAGACGGTGAAATTTATTACTGTGTCTGCCTCTGCGACGAACGGATAGTACATCATCCCGCAATATCTCAATCCGAAACCGTAGTTACCGTCGCCTATATGGAAATCCTTGACATCAGGATGATTACGGGTTACATACCCTACAAACCTGTTTGTCCTCTCCACCTCTCCGATGTATACCGCGTAATGCTCATTCTCGAGCGCAAATCTTTCATATTCATCCTTCATAGCTCTTGCTTCTTCGAGGCATTTGACAAATGTTCCTTCCTCCTGAATATATCTGTCAGAGATAGCCGGTATCAGATGCTCATAATCATCCACCTTGAAGAGCTGCCTCTCACGGTAGCTCTCTTCAGTTTTCCTCATCCTGTTCAAGCAGAAATCTGCCAAAATATATACAGGATCCTCATCATGCATTCTCGGCTCTGCCTCAGTTACCCTTCCAGTGATATCCTTGACCTGGACCACGATCAGCCGGTCATTCTTCTGGTCCCAGATATATTCTATCTCAGCGCCGATCCCCAACATGTCTTGGATCCGCTCCGATACCGGCACCAGGTCGTCATTCCAGGCATGATCAGAGAGGTGGTCCTGCATATGTGCTCCATCTAAGGGGCATTTCAAGCCCACATATCCGAACTCCCACTTTTCCCTGACCTGTTTTGCCATAATTTTACAGCCCTCTTCATATCTCATCACCTGGGCACCTATGTCCTCCGGATTGATCTCTGGGGCATTGTTGAACTTCTGCTGCCTCCTTATTGCCAGGCTTTTTGCATATCTTGCATCCTCGACAATCCATCCCCTGAGGGTCTTCACTGTCTCCACGGTCGGAGCCAACCTGTAACGCTGCCCGTTCCTTTTCCCTCCGTTCCTGTACGAGCTGAAAGTTCCCCCCTTGAATTCATTCTCTTCCATCAATGCGCTCCGGACGATGATCTCTTCAGGACCTTCAAGAAATCCCTCTAGCTCTCCGAACTCTCCCTGCTCGAAGTGCTCCCTCGACAGATATACCTGCTCAGGTATCTTTAAGCCTTTTGTCTTCCCCCTAAGCCTGTCCAGGAATTCCACCTTATTTGGGACCATGAAACAGGGGAATCGGCTCCAGAATTATATGTTTTTAGCCCCTGAATCAGATAGATTTATAAAAGCCGATAACACTTTATAAACAAACGAGGTGATCACATGAAAGTAGCGCCGTTGTCTGGCACATTCATGATTGCGAGCATGATAGGTTTCTTCATCTCAACACTCATCGTCTACCCGCGCTGGCCGTCAATGGGCTTCGCGTTCATCATCCTATTCGCTGTCATGTTCATCGCATCGATGATCTCCATGACCTACGGCCCGGTCGAGGCCGAGCTCGCCTTGGACAAGCGGGCTTATGCCAAATATAAGAATGTCAAACCAAGTGCCGAGAGGAAGCCGGCTGTGAAGAGAGTCAGGAAGAGAAAGAAGAAAAAGTAATGATTCCATGGGTGGCTGGATTTTTGTATATGAATGATCCATTTGCAGAAAATTATTTAAGCTAATCCTTAATCCCCACTCTGGGATGGTAAGACGGGATAAGCTAGTGGAAAGGATTGGCAGGGAGGCACGTCTGGCCTTTGAGCAGGGAAAATATTCCGATATGGCTGTCAAGCAGGGCCTTGACCTCCGAATATCCAGAGTGAGCGAAGCTGCAAGTGAAACATTGCAATTTCCAGAGAGCCAGAGGTTCCGTGATGAGCTTGAATATATGGATTCCCTTAAGCAATTCTTGGATTCTCTCGAGCCTGAATCTCCTCAAAAACGCCATGATGGGATCTGTTCCAATCCGAACTTAGGGGATTTCATCGAAAGTTCCGCCCGGAGGGATCTCGAGGGGATGGTGTCACGTTTCAACCCATTTCTGTTCAACCTGTACGTCTCGACACTTGCGAAGTGGAAATACAGGCATATCCTGAAGAATATACAGGTTGAAGAAGAGAATCCTGGACAGACGATCGATAACCTCAAGACATATGCGGGGAAGGAACCGATGATTGTTGTCGCGAACCATTGCAGTAATGTCGACCATGTGGTTCTCGGCATGACATTACACCGTTATCGGATAACCATGCCCTTGATCCAGGCTGGCAGCAACCTGGCACAGGGCAAGTCCAAGAAGTATCTTCCCTTGCTGGGCGCTTACTTGGTCGACCGCTCCCGCCTAGGCAGGGACGGTAAGATAGACCTTCTCTATGCCTACAACCGCAGCGTCATGAGGCAGGATAATATCACTTGCCTTCTGCTCCAGAATGAGTTCTTCCAGGCAGGCCGCTCATATGATGGCAGCTTTCCAGGTAATCATCACATGACACACGAGCCCAAGCGGTTCGATTCATCCCTGGTGGGAGATGCGCGCTCCGTGGAGAGAAGGACGGACAGGCCTGTTCGGGTGCAGATGGTCACATTCACCTATTCTTGGGTTCCCGAGGCTGAGATGCTGATGAGACATTACCTGGCCAAGGAGACCGTGCCAGACACGAACCTCATGAGGGAGTGGGAGGAATTCAACAGGTTTTTCGGGGATTATGAATCCGGGGAGTTTCCCATCGTGATGTACATCCACGAGCCCAGGCCTTTGCAGGATTTCGCTCCTGAGGAAGGCGGCGCTGCTTCTTACACCAAGAAGATGGCCGAGGCCATAGGTAAGGCTGTCTATGTCCTGCCTGTGCCTCTTGCAGCCATGGCTTTCCAGGATGAGTGTTCATATTATCGTGTCGTGGATGAATTCATCAGATTGAGGAATGAGCTGCTTGAGAACGGAGCCAGGCTTCATCCATCTTTGAGACCTCAAATAAGAGATGCCAGGTATAAGGACCTAGAGCCTGTCTTCTATCAAGCGATAAAGACGCACCAGAAAGCAGGAATCATCGATTATGAGCATCCGAGAATCAATGTTAAAAACAGGCATGTCTTTGATTTCATGGTTAATTCGCTAGCCCATCTCAGTCAGTGAAGCTTGTCGAACTTCTCCCTGCACTTGCTCTCCTTCCAGAAAACGACATGGGATGCTCTTTTATCGAATAATGTGATGGCGATGTCGACCAGGTTGCTCTGGAACGGCTTCAGCCTTGATGATTCCATGATTTTTTTAGCGTCCTCTATGCATTCGCTGAACAGCCTTATGCTCTCTTGCTTGGCCTTGGATTCTATCTCGCGCTCTTCCTCATCGCTCAGCGTGATGTCCATCCACTGAGGGAAGTTGCTCTTCGCTATCCTCTTGGGGAATGCCTTGGTAAAGGTCATGCAGAGGGGTATGTCTTTGTGGTTTATAAGGGTTTTGCGCCTTATTCCAGAAATATTGGGGTATGATCCGGATTCTATTCCAGGCCGAAGAGCTTCTTCTTGACATGCACCGCTGAAGGCGATGACCCCCCGTGCCAAGTAAGCCTTGGCCGCATCCTCATGGCGTACATCTTCTCGTTGGTGTCATCGAATATTATTGCTGATCCTTTCAGCCTCGGCAGGTTGTCAAGTTGCTCTGTCAGCCCTTCCCTCATGTAGCTCTGCATCAACGTACCGAGTGCGTCTGTGTCTATCTTTGCTGTCACCCTGTGAGCTATGACAGTGTCTGCCTGGGTCATGGCATCAACGCTTATCTTGCCTGGCTGCTGCGTGGCCAATACCAGGGATATCCCGGGCTGCCTGCCCTCCCTTAGTATGGTTATCAAGGGGAAGCTTGCCAGGGTACTCCCTTTATTTGGTAAGAACTCGTGAGCCTCGTCGATCACAAGCCATACCAGGGGCATCTTCTGCTTCTCCTCCTTCGCGCCGAACTGTGTGGTCTCATGTATGTTGGCATACTCTTCCTCTTTCCTCTCTTTCATCCGCTGCTCGAAGAGCTTCATGGACAGCAGGCCGACCACCATCGCCTTTATCTTCCACCCGTCTTCTAGGGTGGCATAGCAGCTCACGTCCACTATAGTGACTTTTCCTCCCTGCGCCAGTTCCCTTATCGGGGTGCCTTTCTCATGGAACAGCCCCCATGACTTGGCGAAGGTGAATAGGTTCTGTGCCGCGTCGACGATTATCTTCTCCTCTCCGCTCGCTCTTATCGTTGCGAGGATGTCGTCCATGCTGTATTCCCCTTTTTCTTTCAGCGTGCTGATCACACTCTCTATCAGCACTCCCACAGGGTCTGTCTCTTTCACGCCGAAGGTCTCGCACCATTCGACGCCTCCGACCTCGCTCGGCTTTATGGAGAACGGGAAGTCTGTGGGCACGCCTTCCTCCTTGTACTTCTTGTAATAGGCCACCGGTGTGTATATCTGGACGTCCAGGCCTTTCGGCTTGAGCCCCCACTCGTTCAGCAGGACCTTGTCCTGCATGTTCGGGTATTTCATGGTCCAGTAGACGCCCATGGTGTCAAGGATTATCACGCTGAGGTTCTCTGATACCTCTTTGGGCAGGTCTGCCATGCCTTCGGCCATCACGCCCATTGTGTAAGACTTACCGCCGCCCCTTTTGCCCACTATGAGCACGACGTGGCTTGTAGAGACGTCGAGATAGACTGGATTCGACAGTGAGGTCACCTGTCCCATCTTGACATAGTGCTTGCCGAGCAGTATCCTTCCCTGCGTGCCAAGCTTTGATGCCGCCTCGCGGCCGATCACGATCTCGTTCATGAAGCAGTTTCAGGCCCCTGTGCTTAAATAGTTTGTGCAATGTTGAACTGAAGGACGCGAGTCCTGCAATCTGGGAAGAATCATTAGGCGGTTGCGACCGATTGCTATGCTCATCTTGATAGTGCCATCCTCCTCGAGAGGTCCTCGCGTGTAATCACACGGAAATGCTAAAAAATCCGTAAGCTTTATTAATACCAAGCAATTCTGAAGGAACATCAAAATAAGGGTGAGATTATATGGCAAAAACCGAAGATGATGATTCATTGTTCTATGAAGACCTGGACGAGGACGAGGAGCCGGAGGAGTCCCCGAAGAGGCGCAGGCGCACAAAGAAGAAGCAGAGCAATACCGGCGTCTGGGTATTTATTACCATCCTTGTGATAATCGCCCTTGTAGTAGCCATAATCTATGGCCAAGGCCTGATGAAGAAAGAGGAGCCTGAGTCCGAGGAAGTCGCAGCGATAGTCAACGGCAACCAGATCCTCATGTCTGAAGTGGACAAGGAGTACCAGAACGTCCTGGACCAGATCGCTGACCTTTACGGCACCATACCTGAAGAGTACATGCTGCTCGTTACCAAGGAGGCCGTGCTCAACCAGCTGATACAGCGCCAGGTCCTGCTTGATGAGGCAGCGAAGAACGGCTTGTCCATCAGCGATGAGGATCTTGACCAGGCCCTTGAGGATTTCAAGGGACAGCTTGGAGAGGAGTACGGATCCTGGCTGGCTGAGCAGGGCCTCGACGAGGAGGAGACGAAGGAACTCATGCGCAAGGACATGATATATAGGGAGATGGTCACTGTTATCGTGGCTGAGCTCAATAAGACCGTGTTCCCAGGCATCGAGGTTACTGATAAGGAGGTCGAGGAGTATTTCGCCAACAACATCGTCAACCCCGACATCCAGCTGGATGACGTCCGGGAGAACATCGAGAACATAATCTACGCCCAGAAGCAGCAGCAGGCCTTCGAGGAATATGTCGACGGCCTTGTGGCCATGGCTGATGTCGTGAATTTCCTGGATACCGGGATGCCAGAGACCCCAGAAGAGCCGGAGATGCCTGAGGAGCCTGTTCTGCCCTTTGAACCAGAGACCCCCGAGATGCCAACAGACGATTGCATCGTTGAGCACGGCGTCTCGCCTGACACTGTGGTCTACTACACCTCGAGCGCGGACTGGTGCGCATACTGCAAGGAAGCAGACACTGTCGTGAACAAGCTCATCAGCGAGGGCACGCATTTCCACATCGCAGACATAACTGTCGAGATCGGTCTTGACGTGATGGAATGCTTCTCACTCGAAAGCAACGGCGTTCCGCAGTTCATCTGCGCAGGCACCGGTGATGTCAACGCAGGAGCCATGGAAGAGGAAGAACTGAAGGAATTCGTGGATGATTGCGCTTCTTGATTTTTTCTTTTTATTAAACATTGAAAAAAAAGAATAAGTAGATAAAACTACAAGTCATCCACAGTCAGCAGCGTGCATCGCGTCTCGGTGTCCTTGACCTTGGTGCTCATGGCAACAAGGTATGACACGCTGGTCCTCTCTGCGACGATTGTAATGTTCCTGTCCACAACCCCGTCGAACACTATGGCGTACACGCCTGTGCTGAGGCTCTTCAGGGTCGAGGCGAGCTCTGTGAATGGCACCTTGCCCAGTATGCTGAGCTTGTTGTCCAGTATGTAAGCTCCCCTTGTGCCTATCAGGTCCTCGAGCATGCTCCTGAACTTGGTCTTCTCGTCGTTGGTAAGCCTCATCTTGGCGAACTTCCGCGGAGGAGGACCCCTGCTGGGCATCGGCGGCCTCCTGGGCTCGGGCCTGAAGTCTCTCCTCTTGGGAGCGACCGGTTCCCTGCTGAAGTCCAGCTTGGCCTGCTCCACTGAGACACGGCTTCGCAGCGCCTTATGGATCTCTTTCTTGGTGATCTCCTCGACCTCTTTGCCGTCCGGCGCCCTGGTCACGTAGTCCATCTCTGCCACTGTCATGAGTTCCTTGAGGATCAGCCTGCCCCCTCTGTCGCCGTCGACGAAAGCGGTCACGATCTTCTTCTTGCTCAGTTCGATTATGGCCGCCGGAATGTTGGTGCCGTTTATCGCGATGGCGTTCTTGATGCCGTGCTTGAGCAGGTTCAGGACGTCAGCCCTGCCTTCCACAACGATTATCTCGTCTGACTCGTCGATGTTCGGGCCTGCAGGCAGCCTCTCCCTGCTGTATTCGATTATCTCCATCACCCTGACCGAATACGCTACCTCGTCTGCCAGCTCCTGCGAGTCAGGCATGACGTTGTCCATGAGATCCTTGAGCAGCTCCTTCGCCCTTTCTATGACAAATCTCCTCTTCGAGACCCTGACGTCCTCGATCTTGGTCACTTTTATCTTGGCGTTGCACGGACCGATGCGCTGGATTATCTCCAGGGCAGCCCCGACGATCGATGTCTCTGCCTTGTCCAGGCTTGAAGGTACCACTATCGACCCATGGGTCTTGCCTGTCCTGGTATCCACGTTGACTTCGATCCTGCCGATCCTTCCTGAGCGCTGAAGTTCCCTCAGCTCAAGGTCTGCTCCTAGCAATCCTTCTGTCTGGCCGAATATTGCGCCTATGACATCAGGCTTGTCCACGACTCCATCAATCTCTATCGTGGCGTGGACTATGTATTTAGCTGATACTGGGCTAATCTTTGCCATTTTGATTCCTCCTAGAAGCACTAACTAGACCATCTCTTGAATGATTTAGTGATGATCATGAGCGCTTCCTCCTAGAACAAGCCAAATCTGCGGTTTTTACAGCCTTTTAAGTTCCTTTCTCCTGTTTTAAGGCGGAATACACGTGATTTGATGATTATAAGCGATTTAGCTTGTTCTTTTCCGTTTTTATGACTGTTAAAGGTTATGTAGCCCGTTACACTAACTCCCAGGTTCATAGCTGGATTTCATCATAAGCTCCCCTGGGTACTCTCGTGACGGGCCGTTATACATCAGCTTGAACGCAGCTAGAGGCATAAAATGCCTGGCTAGCCCCATTCGAGGCCCACATATAACATCCTTAAGGATGGGAATATCTGTATATATAAGTTTCGATTTCATAGGTAGAATAGGCGCTGGTTAGGATGATTGTCCCAAATGTTTAAAAACACATGATAACATACCTAAGCCATGGCCAAATCCAACGAGAAGTTCAAGACATACAAGAACGTGTTCGATGACTTCACCGAAAGGAACATTTTCAAGCTGCACAGCCAGGGCCACTTCGAGCACCTGCAGAGCCCTATCTCCATCGGGAAGGAATCCAATGTCTTCTCAGCTGTCAAGGGCAAGGGCTTTGTCATCGTCAAGATCTACCGCCTCGAGACCTGTGACTTCAACCGTATGTTCGACTATATCAGGGCTGACCCGAGATACCGCGGACTGCAGAGGAAGCGCCGCAAGATAATCTTTTCCTGGACCCAGCGGGAGTTCAGGAACCTCATGAAGGCGAGAGAGGCAGGCGTGAAGGTGCCGACGCCTTACACCTTCAAGAACAACATACTCTTAGAGGAGTTCATCGGCTCGAAGACAGCAGCCCCCATGTTAAAGGACCAACCCCCGTCTGACCCGGAAAAGTTCCTCTCAGAAGTCATCAAGAATATGAGACTCCTGGCAAAGGCAGGCCTTGTGCACGGTGACCTCTCTTCCTTCAACATCCTGAATGATAGAGAACACCCTGTGTTCATCGATTTCTCCCAGGCTACGACAACCGATGATTCAAACTATGAAGATTATCTGCTCAGGGACGTAAAGAACATAGCCATCTTCTTCTCAAAAATCGGTCTGGAGGTATCGAAGGAAGAGTTGATCAAGAGAGTCAGAGCTTGAGTGTCTTCTTGACCATTGGCGCGAATTCCATCTTGAACTTCATCAAGCTCTCGAGCGGCATCACCACCTTGCTCGAGCTCCTCTTCTGGTCTTCCTTGCAGCACGGTGGGAACTTGTTCATCATCTCTTCTGCCTGCGTGTAAGACTCGAACAGGGCCATTGTGACGCAGTCCGTCTTGTTCCTGATGCAGAAGAACACGTTCGGCATCTTGCAGCATCCCTTGCTGCTCTTCATCTCGCTTACGTGCTTGTTGTATCCCATGACCAGGAGTTCCATCCCGAGCTTATTGAAATCAGGGAAGTTCACAAGTTTGAGGATGCCCTCTTTCATCAGCCTTCTCCTCAGCTTGCATATCGTCGGCACTGACAGTCCGATTGCCTTGGAAAGGCTGTTCACCGTGTATTCAGGGTGCATTATCAGGCCGTAGGCCAATTTTCTCTCTGTCTGGCTGAGCTCCCTGGGATTATGGCTTGGCTCTTCCTGCGCCGGGTTGTCCACATCCAGCTCGAAGCGCCCCTTGATGAGTTCTGAGAAGTCGAAATACCTATAATACTCGCTCTTGTCCATCTGGAAATGGATGGATTCGTAGCATCCCATCTTTATCCCTCTGGAGCTCATCTCCTGGTCAAGAGAATCCTGCATCTCCTTGAACTCTGCCCAGCCTGGATATGTTGACATCGAGATTGCAGCCTTCTTGGAGAAGGCGACCAGGAATTTTTCGGGGTAGCTGAGCGCTTTCTTGATCAGCTCACCTTTTCCTTTGATCTCGTTGTAGGCATCTGCGCTGGCATTGAAGTCCAGTGCCGAATGAGATACTGTCAAGAGACCGGATCCGAGCAGGTCGAACCTCGGTATGTACATGGTCCTGAAGTATCCCTCTTTCTTGAGCCTGTTCTTTATCGCGTTGACTGTCGCTGTCTGCATGCCGAGCCTGTCACCGATGTTCTTGCTCGTGCTGTTCGGCCACCTGACCAGCCCGAAGAACGCCAGCTTCTCCTTGCCTGTCAGGGGTATCCTCTTCTCGTCTATCCTCTTGATCTTGATGTCCAGCTTCTGCGCCAGCCTCTCCAGCTTCTGGTTTAGCTGCCTTATGTCGCTCTCGGACTTCTTCCGCTTGGCGATCTCCGCCTTCAGCTCATTGTTGGCCTTGATCAGTTCTCCTGTCCTGTCCTTGACAGTCTTCTGCAGGCTGTCACCCCTCTTCTTCAGGGCATCTTCAGCTTTCTTTATCAGGTCTATGTCTTTCACGACGCTTACGATCAGGTGGACCTTGCTGCCTTTCATGATCGGCGCCCACGAGTGCAGGATCCATTTGGTCTTTCCCTTGCTTGTCTCTACCCTGTATTCCATCGAGCCCTTCTTGCCTTCCAGTGCCGAGTCTAATGCTTGCTTCACTTTCTCCAGGTCATCCTTGTGGATTATCCAGGGTCTTGTACCGATCAGCTCTTTGGGATCGTGGCCCAATACTTCCTTGCACGCAGGGCTCATGTAGGATATGATGCCGTCCGGTCCGGTGAGCATTATTACGTCGTTCGTATTCTCGACTATGAGCCTGTACTTCTGCTCGCTTTCCCAGTCCGGATCTCGCTTGTCTTCCTTCATTATGCTTCCTGATATCGATATTGTTAAAAAATTTGCCGGTCCTTTTAGTAAATATGAATATCGGACCAGGTTTCTACGAAAATATTTGATAATATTTAAATCTTTTCATTATATACTTATAAATATTGATAAAAGTGATTCCAAAACCTTTAATAACCTCACATCTTACCTCAAGCCCATGGCAGAGTTCCGTTACGACCTGAAGATACCCAAGGAGAGGGTGGCTGTCCTCATCGGAAAGCATGGAGAGATAAAGAAGCGCTTAGAACAGGAGTCAGGCTGCAACATCGATGTGGACTCCAAGGAGGGCGACGTAATCATAACCGGCGATGATGCCATCCGCCTGTACACTGTCCGAGAGGTCATCCGCGCTGTCAGCAGGGGCTTCAACCCTGATGTGGCCCTCCGCCTCCTCAAGCAGGACTACCTGTTCGAGGTCATCTCATTGAACGACATAGCAAGGCACAAGAACGACATGCTCAGGCTGAAAGGAAGGGTCATAGGTTCTGAGGGCAAGGCCAGGCGCAACATCGAGTCCCTGACCGAGTGCACCATCTCTGTCTACGGCAAGACCATCGGCATGATCGGCCCTGCGGAGAGCATCGGGTTAGCACGGCGCGCCGTGGAGCAGATCCTCAAGGGCAGCACGCATTCTTCCGTCTACAAATGGCTTGAGAAGAAGCACGCAGAGATGAAGCGCCAGGAGATCCTCGGTAAGAAGGCGGAGTTGAGGAAATAGACCTTGACAACCTCTATGCAGGCATTAGGAATTCGGGAAAAAACACACCGAAAGGTATATATACCACTACGAAGTCACGACATATTATGGCAAAACTGATTGATTTGATGAACAGAGAATTTGATATTGTATCCGAAACTGGAAGGCAAGAGCTGGGTTCATTTGTCGAGGCACAGATAACAGATATTGATAGCAGAGAAGGAGAACAATTAAAATTCTATGGCTATTACTTCCACGTTGGAAGCAAACCGGTCGAAGATTTCTCATCACCGAATAGACCTGCTGGCGAAATATCTTATGAAAAAAAGTCTGACGAATCCGATGGAATCAGGGTTCAGTGGCTAGTCGATGGTTTAAAAGTTATTCAGGATCATTGCAATCATGTCTGCGAATTGGCAGATATACACGAACGAAGGGATTACGATGGCTTGTTTCATTATGCAGGAAGATCCCTTAAAGAGAAGCCAGTTTTATTGGAAAGAGGGATAATGGAAAATGTATTCGAAGCGGTGAAACAGGGCAAAGTCTATGTTTCTGTGGGTGTAGCAGCTGATCCGCCAGGGAAAGGATGTAATCGTTGATTTGGCAATTCAATCTCTTGCACAATCAACCCTCATTTTCAATTTCGATCTTCCCCTGACAAAAGCCTTAAATACTTCAATTCTTATGGATATGCGGAGGTAAAAATGAAAGAACACGATATTAGCAGATGGCCTGTTCCTGCATTCTTGCTGATGGGCATCGGGATCGGTTTCCTTTTAATTGAGGAATTCCCCATGGCGATCCCTGCGTTCACGCTGATCGGATTAGGGCTTGGTATCCTGGTCACTTTCTTGACCTCAAGAAAAAAATAAGATGGGGAAAATAGGACTCTGAAATTTAACTAATTATTTATTTTGTTTCCAATTTCCGCTCTCTACACTCCTTTCGTACATCTCTTCTGTAAGTACAGAAATCACTCGGTCCTGTTGAGTTATCACATAATAAGTGCTGCCCCACTGTGTAAACTTAACTGGATATAAACGGGCTGTATCCTCCAAATCAATAATCTCATCCAAATTGACGCTATTCAAGGCTCTTCTGATGATCCGCCTGATATCATTGGCAGACGCATTCCTTTTTTCAGGACCATCTGTAACTCTTTGCTTATACCGATTGATGGAATGTGTTGTTATCCCCCAACTGAATCTTTCACTTTTATATAGCATTTTCAATTAAGGGGGGTGTTTTGTCCGTTAATAAATATTATGCAGATTCCCAACAACTCTTGGTTTATAATGGTTATTCAATCCCCGACCCTGAACGGCGCCGCGGCCTCGAAACCCACTCCTGCATCCTGATTGTACCACAGCAGGGCTCTCATGGGCGTGCCGACCTCTACCTCATCCATTTCAAACCAGGTCAGGTCAAAGAAATCAAATTTCCTGCAATTTCCATCCAGGAAGAACTTCACAGGCCTCATCTCATACCCCTCAATCACTGGATAGTCATCTTCATCCATTTCCTCACCGTACACCGGGAGCTTCCTCTCTTCCTCGGCCACTGTGCCATGCAGTATCTTGTCCGCTCTGAGTCTTGTGTGGTCCAGCATAGCTATCACCCATTCCATGTCTTGCCCGACCAGCGAATATGGATATCGCCTGTTCCTTCTATGGAAATAGGCTTTTCCAAAGCCAAGGTTCCTGTATATGTCAATCGCGTGGTCAAGGATTTCCGCCTTTTGGAGATCGTTCAGTCCTGCCTCAGTCACTTCGACATAGAGGCCCTTAGTCTCTTGGCCAAATTCGTTTCCTGCAACTGCATAGAGCACGCCTGGTATCCTCCAGTGCATCTTCTTATCATATTCTGTTTTGACATCTTCTCCCTCAGGATACTCGAAATTAACTACAGGGAAGGATTTGATAATCTCCTGGCCGATGACATGGTCAGTGAATAATTTGTGCTTGCCATAAAAATAATAGGACAGCCCATCGAAATTCCTGGCACTACCAGGTTCGACAACATCCGAAAATGCCGAGTGCAATGCCTGGCTCACAGGCGCCCCGCCCTCAGGATCGAATCCCATGTATCTCAACAGCCTTATCTCGAACTCCCTGAATCGGTTCTCCTTCTGTTTCAGATCCGGGATCGACTCGTAGCATATCCTTTCGATCCTGCCATAAAGGGTGTTATTATTGATGAATTCATCAATGATCGCGTAGATCATCTGCTGGCCGTCCCTGTATTTGGCATCCAAATATCTTTCAGGGTTTCTCCTTTCCTCGGCCAGCCTTGCGGTCACAGTCTTTATGTCCTTCGCAGGACAGGATACCCCCATCAAATAATCGACGTCCAGCAGCAATATCCTGTCCAATGACTGGCCGTCCTCGAAGAATTCCACTGCGTCGATGCTCAGGCTGGGCTCTTCGGTCAATACCACCGTGTCATACTCTGGCAGCTCTTTCATCGTTTCCTCACCTAAGAGCTTCGAGACGAGTCCACCGAGCTGTTCCGATTCCGGCTCTCCGAGCTCTTCATGCCGGCACTCGAAGAAATTGTCTGACACCAGCGTGCCGAGGCTGAATCTGCCTTTCACCTGGAGACCGCCTTTCAGGTAGGGATGCCTGCTCCCATCACCTATCCTGTTGACCTTGTGGCCTGCCTCGATGAACCGGTAGGCGATGTCTGCCCAATATTCCTGTGTCTTGGTCAATGTCATTTTAACTGCTCCAGAACCAGCTGGAGTGATTACACCCCTTTCCTGGACGGGGAATCATACGACGTTTATAAACATATCGGTCTATGGCTTAAACCGTCTCGGACCATTAAATTTATTAACCACCGATTGAGAAGTCCGGATATGTCGCAGCCAAAGGCGATCGAGCTCGCAACGAAGCAGCGTGAGATTTCAGTATCGGATTTCTTCGCCAAGAACCGCCACCTCCTCGGATTCGACAACAAGAGGAAAGCCCTCCTCACCACGGTGAAGGAGGCTGTGGACAACGCCTTGGATGCGTGCGAAGAGGCAGAGTTCCTGCCTGAGGTCTCAATAGAGCTCGTCGAGATGTCTGAGGACCGCTTCAAGATAATAATAGAAGACAATGGCCCAGGCATCGTCAAGGCCCAGATCCCGAAGATCTTCGCCAAGCTGCTCTACGGCAGCAAGTTCTTCAAGCTGAGCCAGAGCCGCGGACAGCAGGGCATCGGCATCTCCGCATCTGTCATGTACGGCCAGCTGACGACAGGCAAGCCGGCGAAGATAACCTCCCGCATAGACAAGACCCACCCCGCACATTATTACGAGCTGCACATCGACACCAACAAGAACAAGCCAGAGATCCTCAAGGACACGACAGTGGAATGGGAGAAGGATCACGGCACCAAAGTGGAGATAGACCTGGAGGGCACATACCTCAAGGGCCCGCAGTCGGTCGATGAATACCTCAAGCAGACGGCCATCGTCAACCCCCACGTCACGCTCATATATACCAACCCCAAGGCCGAGCAGTTGATATTCCCCCGGGTCTCAGAGACCACTCCGGCCAGGCCGAGGGAGATAAAGCCGCATCCCTACGGCATCGAGCTCGGCGTCCTCATAAGGATGCTGAAGTTCACACAGGCCAGGACTGTCCAGAGCTTCCTCACCCAGGAATTCTCCAGGATCGGACCGGGCACTGCCAAGGAGATGTGCCAGAAAGCAGCCCTGCTCCCCGACGCGAAGCCGCAGAAAGTCAGCAGGGAGATGGCCGAGAAACTGATGCGCGGAATGCAGACCACAAAAGTCATCGCTCCCCCCACAGACTGCATCTCTCCGATAGGCTCGGAGCTCTTGGAGCGGGGCCTCAAGAAGGAGGTCAACGCAGAGTTCTACAGCGCCTGTTCGAGGCCGCCATCTGTTTACAGGGGAAATCCCTTCGCAATCGAGGCTGCGATAGCCTACGGCGGCGAGCTGCCTGCCGAGGGCCACGCCCGTCTTCTCAGATTCGCCAACAGGGTCCCCTTGCTGTACCAGCAGGGCGCCTGCGCCATAACCGATTCCGTGCAGAAGACCAACTGGAGACAGTACCACCTGCAGCAGAGCTCCAACTCGATCCCCCAAGGCCCTGTCGTGCTCATCGTGCACATGGCCTCAGTCTGGGTCCCGTTCACCTCGGAGAGCAAGGAGGCACTTGCGCATTATCCTGAGATAAAGAAGGAGATAAGGCTGGCCATACAGGAGTGCGGCCGCAACCTTGCACGATATCTGTCAAAGAAGCGCAGAGTGGGCGCAGAGCTCAAGAAGCGCTCGTTCATCGAGAAGTACATCCCGCACGTCGGCATAGCCCTGAAGGAGCTGCTCAAGCTGAATGAAGCAGAGCAGGTCAAGGTCGAGAAGGTACTCGAAGAGCTGCTGGAGAAGCACCGCGGCAAGCTCGACAAGCTGGATTTCGATCCCAGCGCAAACCCTGAATATGATGAAGAATTCGCCAATATAGGTAAGGAAGATGACACTGAAGAAAGCGATAGTTGACAAGGCCCAGCAGATGTATGACACGATCCTGAAGAGGAAGCAGCCTCAGCTATCGACTCCGCTGAGGTCGCTCAGCAACGTGCAGTATGACCCTAAGGTCGGTTACTTCGAGCTCAACAACAAGTTCAAGGAGCGCACCCTCACAGCTTCAACTGTCAAGACCTTTGCCCAGACTCTGAGGATGATGTCCTTGTCGAAGACCCTCATCGACACCGATGACATCGCCACCAAGAGGGAGGCCTATTACGTCAGCAAGAACTGGGGCGAAGCCCGCTTCGTTGAGCAGTCCGAGTCAGATACTATCATGGATGACATCGAGGCCATGTTCATGGTCAACAGGGAGCAGATGGGTTTCATCCCGGAAGAGAAGAGCGGAGAGGTGGCAGGGAAGCTCGTCGTCGTGGATAAGGATGTGGAGACCGGCAAGGATCTTAGGATCGACTGCACCAAGTTCGGCTCCGGCGCGTATTCTGTCCCGAACTCTGTGGAGCAGCTCAAGTTTGAGACCAATGCTGATTTCATATTGGCTGTCGAGACAGCTGGTATGTACCAGCGCCTTGTCAAGCACAAGTACTGGAAGAATGCCAACTGCATACTCATATCGATGGGAGGCGTGCCGACTAGGGCCTGTAGGCGATTCATCCGGCGGCTGAGCGACAAGCACAACCTGCCGGTCTATGCCTTCACCGACGGAGACTGCTACGGCTTCCTGAACATCTACCGTACGCTGAAGGTCGGTTCTGGCAATGCGGCGCACATAAACAAGTACTTCTGCGTGCCCAATGCCAAGTTCATCGGCGTGACGCCGCAGGACATCCTCGATTACAGGCTTCCGACCCATCCGCTGAAGGATGTTGATGTCAAGCGCATCCAGGACGGCCTGAAGAACGACCCCTTCGTGCTGCATTATAAGGAATGGCAGGACGCTTTGAAGCTGCAGCTGAAGCTCAGGAAGCGCGCAGAGCAGCAGGCCCTCGCACAGTGGGGGCTTAATTATGTCATCTCGAACTACTTGCCTGAAAAGTTGGCCGACAAGAAGAAGTGGCTGCCTTAATTCTGCAGCCTCTAGTAGAGCATGTTCACTCCGCATCCTTTGAACAGTAATTAGCGCTGCGGCGTGAGGCCTTGCGACCCATTTTCGCGATTGGCTCTGAAAAGGGTCGGCGCAGTGGGGGCTCAACTACGTCATCTCGAACTACTTGCCGGAAAAGTTGGCCGACAAGAAGAAATGGCCGCAATAGGCCCCTGCATCATGCTCCAGGACGCTTCCAGGATTAGAAGTGCATAGCCCGATGGATAGATAATCTGAAATTAGTGGCTATACTCTTTTTTTCAAGGTCGAGGCTTTCCGCAGTGGCAGGTCTGCTTCGAGAGGGGATTCCCAATCTCCTATTGTTTGCTATTGCAGCAAAATGCTCTGCTGCACGGAGATAAGCATCATCGGCACCTTCGCTGATTTCAGCTCGCATCGCCCCAAAAATTTTTCCAGGCAATCCAGCCATAAAAGAGTAGAGTCCACAAAATCTGTCTCCGATAGATGGTCTGGCCCGATATGGGACCGGAACACTGCTTTTAATAGGTAAACCTAACACTTTCTGGTCAGCATTAGTGTCAGCTAGATTGCTATATTTTATGGCGACCGCCACATATTCTAGAGAAGCTCCGTCAGTTCCCATATTACCGAATAAAGGGGGCTATTATTAATACTTTTTGATAAATTTCCTGCCTTATTTGAAGAGAATTTGAACCCATAAGAACATTTCAGGCATCCCGGAAGAAACGGCCGCGTAGAAATCCTGGTTCTTTTTGATCCTCGCGAAAGTCAACATGGTCACGCTCATATAGAAATCAGCCGCTTAACCGGATCAAAAAGAATCTCATTCTATCGGATTTCTACGCGGCCGAAGAAACAAAAACCTTAAATACTACCACTGCCTCTTGAAATGTATCTTCACGCAAGAGTCAGAACGGGTGGATAATCATGGCTGAGGAAGACAAGAAATTTTCAAAACAACTCATCGGAAAAACCGTAGTAAGCAAGACCGGCAAGCGCTTCGGGGAAGTGGGTGATATCATATTTGAGGTCAGGTCTGGAGAGCTGATCCATCTCATACTCAACAATCCCACATCGTACACCCAGAAGCTCGAGCTGGAGAAGGACAAGTCAGGCAACATACTGATCCCATTCTCAGCAGTGATCGCTATCGGGGACTTCATGGTGGTGGCTGAAGAAGACATAATCTGATATTCTTGCTGCGTCAAGAGGGGTGATAGGCATGAAACTACATAATCTGATGTTCGTAGGCATATTCTTGGTGGTGGCAGTCATCGCCTCCCAGGTCAATTTCTCGGCAGTCGTCGGGGCAGAAGGCCAGCATTTTACCTTGTTCCAGTTCTTTGCCCCCACTGCGGGTGCCTTCCTAGGTGGAATAGGCATAATAGTGGTATTCTTCTCTCAGCTCATCAATTACTTCGTTGCAGGCAAGGCCTTCACCCTGATAAGCGTCATAAGGCTCCTGCCCATGCTGTTCGCCGTGTATTATTTCAGCAGGAAGAGGAGATGGCAGGTCAGCGCTGCAATCCCCATCTTGTGTATGGGATTGTTCTGGCTCAATCCTGTCGGCAGGTCAGCGTGGCCATTCGCGCTGTTCTGGACCATACCTATGTTAGCCCTCCTCTTCAAGAGATCCCTGCTCTGGAAGAGCTTCGGCGCCACATTCACAGCGCATGCGGTAGGCAGCACGATATGGCTCTACACTATACCCATGCCCGCAGCTGCCTGGATAGCCCTGATGCCACAGGTCATGTATGAGCGCTCTCTCTTCGCGATAGGCATAGCTGGCTCATACTGGGGACTGAACGTGCTCCTGAACATGGTCACGACGAGGTGGAAGATCCCTGTCCTCCAGCTGGACAAGGTGGGTTGGCTAAAGAAGATAAGGTCATGATACATTGAGCTCATATTTTCTTGTATGTTTGCATTCCTGGGCATAGGTTATCGCCCCAGAGATGATGACAGGATCCTTCATCGCGTCCCGGATGTGGGTCTCCAGCTCTTTCCGTGGTTTAGTAGAATAAGTCTCTTGTTGATCGCTTTTCAATGGCCTATAACCTCTCCACATGTTTATCCTGAATCTTGGATCCTCTTCGTCTTCCATGAATGTATGGTAGAGTATGAAAAATGCGACCTCTTCAGGGGTGTGTTGGCTTGAAAACACTCTCCATCCCCAAGGCTTTTTCACCCAAGTATGATAGAGTATAAAATCTCCATTCCGATAATAGCTCTCAGTGACCTTGACGTTGATCCTTCCCATGGCAAGGGGTAATCGCTCGTCGTTTATATTGTTTATCTTTAAGCATGCTTGAACGCAAACCTTTTAATATGCTTAGTGTTTCCATCCTTGTTGAGGTAGTGAGTGGTATAAAGTCATGGAATACAATAAGGACAACATGCTGTGGACTGAGAAATATCGGCCGTCCAAGTTCTCAGAGGTCAAGGGCCAGAAGGACATCGTGAAGAAGACAGAGCAGTTCGTCAAGCAGCGGAACATGCCCCATTTGTTGTTTGCAGGCCCCGCAGGCGTAGGGAAGACCACCCTTGCCCTGGTCATAGCCAAGAACCTTTTCAAGGACAGCTGGCACCAGAACCTGCTTGAGCTCAACGCCAGTGACGAGCGAGGCATAGACGTAGTCAGAGTGAAGGTGAAGGACTTCGCCCGCACAAGGGCCATCGGTGACGTGCCTTTCAAGATAATTTACTTAGATGAGTGCGACGCCCTCACCAAGGAGGCCCAGCAGGCCCTCAGGAGGACCATGGAGAACTACACGCAGACCTGCAGGTTCATCCTCTCATGCAACTATTCATCGAAGATCCTCGACCCGATCCAGAGCCGGTGTACGGTATTCAGGTTCAGGCCGCTCGACGAGAAAGAGCTCATGGCTGTGGTCGACAACGTCGCTAAGTCAGAGGATCTCACACTCACAGAGGGAGCGAAGAAGGCCCTCTACAAGGCAAGCAACGGCGACTGCAGGAAGGCCGAGAACATCCTCCAGAGCGCAGCCTCGCTGGGGAAGAGCATAACCGAGGAGCACATATTCTCATTGGCATCCCTGGTCAAGCCCAAGGAACTGAAACAGCTCTTGGAGATGGCGATCAAGGGCGATTTCATCAAGGCCAGGGAGAGACTGCTCGACGTGATGCTCCAATACTCGTTGTCAGGCCTTGACATGATCAAGCAGATCCAGCAGGAGGTTTGGGAGCTCGACCTCGAGCCCAAGAAGAAGATACACCTCATCGACAAGTGCGGAGAGATAGAGTTCCGCATGGTCGAAGGCTCTGACGAATTCGTCCAGCTCGAGGCATTGCTGGCACAGTTCGCACTATGAAAAAAGAGGTAGACCTGTTTGCAGAACTAGAAGAGCAGAACAAGCAGCTTGCTCTCTCCCAGTCAGCCCTGGCTGACAGCATTAAGCTCAACCAGGAGCGCCTCAAGGAGCTCCACACCAATTATTCTAAGCTGACTGAGACCACAGAGAAGGACACGAAGATAAAAGGTGAGCTGAGGAAAGGCCTCAGGATAATAGCCAAGAAATTCCACGACCAGGAGAAAGGTCTTCTTCGAGAGAACGATAGGCTTGCGGGCGAGCTGAAGATAAAGGGCAAGCACATCCACGAGCTCGAGAAAAGGGTTGATATGCTGAGGAAGATGCTCTCCCAGCAGGCCAACCAGGATCTCAAGGCTGAGATGCACAAGACCAAGGCTGCCATGTCAGAGATGCAGCACAACCTCGTCGAGAGGCAGAAGAAGCTGATGCAGCAGCTCGACGCTGAGCGCGTGGAGCATAGGGAGGCCTTTGACATGCTCCAGGACGAGCTCGTCCGGAAGGAGGCAGAGCTCTCCCAGGCCAATGCCAAGGTCAAGACCCGGACCAAGCTGAGCCTGAAGATGTCGTCTGAACTCGCTGACAGGGCCAAGATCGAGTCAGGCTTGGCTCATAAGATATCACAAGAGATAGTCCTCAAGAAGAAGCTGAACGAATCTCTGCAAGAGGAGCTTAGCAAGGCCAAGAGCTCCCTGAAGGATCTCAATGACGACAGGCAGGCCCTTATCCATAGGCTGGATCAGGAGACCGGAGACAGGCTGGCACTCCAGCTGAAACTAGACTCTTTGAAGGGAGAATCGCTCGACAGCACCCAGCAGCTCATAGACCTGAAGAAGGTCGTAAAGAAGCACACATTGAAGTCCAAAGAGATCATCGACGAGCTCCACAGCAGGCTACGCACTAAAGACAGCGAGATTTCTTCCCTCTCTGCCCGGCTCGACAAGGACACTCATGACCTTGCAGACATGGATGGAGAGGTGAAGAAAGCCACCGAGGCCAAGGAATCCTTTCACGAGTCAGGCAAGAGGTTCCAGAGACTCCTGCAGGTCTCCTCAAAACAGATGTTGCGGGCCATGGAGGAGAACGGAGAGCTGAGGCAGAGGCTCCAGAAGGCTGTCGAGGCAAGGGACGTGCTTGAGACGAAGATGTCAGAGCTCATCACAAAGAACCAGGCCATCTCAGAGATGGCTGCCAGGCAAGGCCACCAGGTCGATATGTCTGACAAGGCCGAGTCACGGAGGATGCTTGCCTTGAACAAGGTCCTGGCCAACAGGCTCAAGGACGACAGGCTCATGACCCGGAAACGCTTGTACGAGATGATAACTTCTGTCTATGACGAGCTGCACAACAAAGAGATGCAGAAGACCAAAGGCATCGAGGAGGTCCACGTCGACAAGGAGGTTGCCTTGAAGAAGCGCATATCCAAGCTCGAGGCCCAGCTTGCCAAGATGCTGATAGGGGAAAGGGATACCAAGAGGTTCGATCACAAGCTTCTCGACTTGCAGAAGAAGCTCACTGCAGAGCTCAAGCATGCGAGGGAACAGCTCTTTGATGCCAGGAGGGATATGGTTGAAAGCGAGAGGCACGAGCGCGCGAGCAAGCACATGCAGAAGGTCTTTGCCAGGGCTATCGAGACCCACCTCAGGGAGAGGGAGAGGATTCCCGTCCTGACGAACAGGATAAACATGCTCCAGGAGTCGTTGCAGGAGAAGGACCATCTCCTTGCCCATCTCCAGGAGGAGAAGAAACTGTCAGTTGACATGCTCAACCAGGACATCAAGGACAGGCTCGAGGCAGCTGTCGCTGATCACACCAAGAAAGAGCTTTCCCTCAAGGCAGAGCTGAGCGCCGCTATCAAAACTGTTGAGGGGTCCAAGCTGGAACTTTCATCGATCAAGAAAAGGACATTAGGGCACGATAAGCGAGAGGCTGAACTCCTTCAGGAAGTGGACAGGCTCCAACGCTCACTGGTAGAGGAGCACAAGCGCAAGAAGGCCATCTCGAGATATGCCAAGTACATGCAGGACCTGGTGCCAAAGCCGGACAAGCCGTCATTCGTCGTCTTCGCAGAACACCTCAGGAAAAACATCATCAGCTCTGTGCAGGAGGAGATCGAGAAACGTGACAGTGCCTTGCATGAAGAACTCAAGCAGCTCAGGGCAGAGGCAGCAGACCATGAGAAGAAGCTGGAAGGCACGCTGAAGGACGTCGAGGAAAAACAGGAACGTACCATCCTGACAGTCGCCAAGGAGAAACGGGAGCTCGAAGCGATGGAGAAGGTCCATGATGATAACCTCAAGAGAGCTTTGGTTCTTGAAAGGAAGCACCTAGAGCAGCTTGGGGAAGATGAAGAGATGCGCGACGATATATTACAGAAGAAACTGGAACAGCTCAGGGCAGAGGCCGCTGGTCATGAGAAGAAGCTGGAATCCACTCTGAAGGACGTCGAGGAGAAACAAGAACGCACCATCCTCACAGTCGCCAGGGACAAGGCAGAACTCGAAGCGAAGGAAAGTCTCCATGACAAGGCCGTGCACGAGGAGTTCAGGCACCTTAGGGTAAAGATTGCAGACGAGGCGGAAGAGCAGCGGCTGATGGGGAAAGACCTGAAGAAGATTCAGGCAACTGAGGCTGCTTTGCATGCTGACCTGTCCAGGCAGGAAACCATGTTCAGGGACTTAGAAGAGAGGCAGGAGCGCACAATCCTCACCATGGCCAGGGGCCAGAGAGAGCTGGAAGCGATGGAGAAGGCACATGATGAGACCCTCAAGGGAGCTATCCTGCTGGAGAGGAATCGCCTGAAGCAGCTCGACGAGGACAGGAAGCGATTTGACGAGGAGAAGGAAGAGCTCAAGCAAGCTATCGAAGAAGGCCGGCAGGAGAAGGATAAGATCTCTCAGATACTTGCCGGCCAGGAGAGAGCCATCTCCGATCTCGGCGAGAAGGAAGGCAAGGTTTTAGACTCTGTCAGCACGACCAAGATACTTGCCAAGGATATGGAGAGGCGCCTGGCAGAGCTCACCGAAGAGGAAAAGAAGCGCACCATTGCAGAAAAGGGTCTCAAGCAGGAACTCATATCCCTAAGGGAAGAAGAGAAGCAGCTCCTCGAGAAGGCCGAGAAGCGCATAGCCAAGAAGACCGCATCCAACATCAAGAGGCGCCTCAGGAAGCTCCGCACAGAGATGCAGCGCATAGAGAGACACCTTGACACTTCTGATACCGAGCAGGCCAAGCGCATGGATGAATACTCTGAAAGGATCAAGGAGCATGATATGGCGATGCTGGACAGGGTGGCTTCCATCGCTGCCCAGGGCAAGGCAGGCCTGAAAGAGGCTGAACGAGATATCCTGGGGAAGATAGAAGGCCTTTCGAGGAAAGACCTCGTGAAGAGGCACCGCATCCTTGTTGATCAGGCCAAGGATCACCCAATGGCTGTCGAAGAGGTATTGAAGACCGAAGAGGCCATCGACAGAGAGCCTGCCCTCACACCGGATGTCGAGGTAAAGGGCCTTGATCATCCCTCCGTGGACGCTGACGTTGACGAGATAGTCCCCCTGGTGCAGCTCGCGATCCAGCACGAACCCTCACTGGACAAAATAAAGAATTCTTTGATCAATTCAGGTTACAGCCCCGAGAACGTCGAAGAGGCTGTAAAGAAAGTAAAAGAAGCGTACGGCCTATGAGCCGTGCTTCACTATCAGCTTTGTGTCAACCAGTTCCTTGTAGTCGTAGCTCAGCTCCATCTCGATGACCTTCTCGAAGTCTCCGAAGTCGTCCTCTGCGAGAGTTATCGTGCATCTCTGGCTCTTCTCATCCTCGTAGAGGGTTATCTCTCCGCTGACCAGATCACCGGTCTTCTCGAGTCCGGAACAGCTCAGCGCGCCTATGTCAGGGTCGTGTATCTCAACCCAGACCTTGTTCTTGTACTCCCTCTCTCCGATGCAGCCTGACATGTTCTGGTAGATGTCCCCTCCGCCGACGTGCTTGACGGTGAATGTGAATGCTATCTTGTTGCTCCCTAGCACTGATTCCTCCATCTCGGTAATATGGACAGGGCCGCCTGAGTTCTCCACGTCTCTTTGGGCATTAGGGTCGCAGATGCGATCCTCACCGGCGGTACCGAGTAGGTCCTCGTTCACGCATATCTTGGACTGGACCTTGGTGCCGTATCCGAAGCATGCCTGCGCAACCAGGTTGTCGAACACCACTTCCCCTGCGACGTCACCGACGTATTCGAGGTCTGAGAACTCGACGTTGGTCTTCGTGCCCTTGATCTCATGCCCTTGCGGGTCCTTCTGGGCGGGCTCGAGGTCCTCGTCAGGCGTCTTGGATAGGGATGTTATGCCGAAATCATCCATATTTATGCCTTTGATTGTGATTATGGCGAATTCCTTCACCACATGCCATTCCCCGACGTTCTCGATCATCACGTTGATGTCGAACTTGTCGTTGGTGTCGAATATCTCTTCAGGCGGGGCGCCCTCTGTGAACTCTATGTTTAATCCACGGGTACCTCCGATGAACGCTCCAGAAGACCCTTGATCGACCTCACCGTCTCCGCAACCGGCTAAAAAAAGTAGGATAGTGAGCAATGCAATAGCGACAGCTCTCATTTTTTATACCTCCATCTGATGATGACCAAGAACTGCCTTCATTGATATTTAAATGTTTCGTATGCCCAGACTCTGTAGAAAATCACCTTGTTTGTTCAGAATTGAACGGATAAAAATGAATTTACCCTTATAGATTTTCTACTGAGCCGTATGCCCGAGACGTAGTTGTCGTTATCTATCAGCGTGCAATCATCCAGTTTCTATAGGCACGGTCGATCATTGGGTGGGTGGGGGCATTGGGAAGGTAGGAAGTGGGGACTTGTATTCCTAATGATCCGACCGGGGGCAATGAGAAACAAATTAGGACCGGACTTGCCTAATCCCCGACATAATTGATGCGGACGTCTCTCTGGATCCAGTTCTTGTATCCGTACCAGAGCTTTATCGAGAGCGGCGCCCTGAAGGCAGAATCAACAGTGCCGTGGGTGATGTCCTCTACGTTGAACCTGCAGTATATCGTGCCCTCACCATCCACCATGCGCACTTTGTTGTAGGTGTCCAGGCTCGTCGGCCTGCACAGCTCTGGCTCGATCCCGCTGAGGGTGACTTCATAATCGACTATGTTCAGGTCGTTGTAGGGTATGTTGTCCGGGCAGCACACGTCGTTGAAGAAGCATGGGCCGTCTGCATATGTATAATCATATACTACGCCGTCCCAGGAGTTGTGGATCTTGATGGTGAAGTGGATGTATTCCTCTGTGGCCTCCTCCCTGACGCTCGACACGGTTACAGGGGCTCCCTGGCCGCCGGCTGTCGGCACTGTGCCTATCCTGCACGGCTTGTCCTCCATCTTCCTGAACGGGTGGGGGTCGATGCACACCACAGGGGTCGCGACTGTCTCATATTCATAGCATGCTGTCACTTTGAACCTGATGTCGTAGAAGTCCAGGCCTTCCGGCCACTTCTCAGCCCCGATATACCCCTTCAGTTCCTTGACAGAATACCCTCCTTCCGGGTTGAAGTTGGACTTGCCCTCAAGGTTGTAGTTGAACCATCCGTCGAAGTCATAGAAGGTTATCATGTTAGGGTCATAGCCGTCGACATAGAAGTACACGTCTGAAACGTCATATGCCCCTTCGTTCCTTACCTCGATGCCGAGGTCGATCAGGCCTTCCTGGTCGCTGTAGCCGCCTTCGGAATAGTATAGCTCCCTCGGAGGCATGTCATTGAGGAAATTCATCCTGATGCCATGTATGCCAGTGTGCGCTTTTGTCGTGAACGGGTCATCTTCGTCTCCCTCAGTGTTCCCCCTGCCGCAAGCGGTCAACACAACTAGCAGAATCATCATCGTTGGAATCAGCATTTCCTTGCGCATATTATCAACCTTGGGTCGTAGATATTTAAAGTTTGCTATTACTGGGGTATCTTCATGCAGCAGGCATCGTCGCCGGCGCAGTAATATTCGTCTTTCTCTGTCCCGGGCAGGCACTGGATCCGGTCATGGCATCCTAGGTTGGGATGGTCGCATGCCGGTTTGACCTTGCAACAGGTCTTGCCAGCAGCACATTTGCCTTCTTCGGTAGTATCTTCCTCGCAATCGTCCGTGTCATCGGTGCAGGCATACAGCCCCGGTGCGGTGATGGGAGAATACTTGCCTTGGTGGTCGTTCTGGCACCTAGATTTTATCTTGCAGCAGACCTCATCGTCCTTGCACAGCCCTTCTTCGCCTGTTCCGGGCTCGCACTGGTCTTTCTCACCCGATGATATGCATGTGTATACACCATAGAGCACCCTGCTGCTATAATCACCGACCCATTTCCTCTTGCATTCAGGCTCCCTCTCCTTGCAGCACACCTGGTCCTTGAAGCAGCTTCCCTTCACTTCCCCTCCGAATCCTTCGCAGGATATGGTGTCGATGCAGTTGCCTCCTTGCTCCTTGCAGGACTTTTCATACTGGTCTGCGTCTTTCTGGCAGCATTTCTCTTCTATGGGGCAGTAGTTCGGCTTGAAGCCCTTGCACGTGTCGTATCCTGTCTGCCAGTCCCTGAAGCACCTGTAATCGCCGAGCTCGTAACAGGTATCTGCTGACATGCAGCATTTCTCTCCCTCTGGGCAGCCCCCTGCCAGCTCGTTGACTCCGCCGTAGCCATACACGCATTCTACCTCTGGCCTGCAGTTCTCTCGCGGGCAGCTGAGCTCTTTGGGAACGCAGCACTGATCGCCGGCCGGGCAAAGCTCGTCGTAGTAGTCCCACTTTGTCATGTCCGGCTCGCAAACAGCCTCGGGATGGCAGCCGTAGCCCAGGTCTGTGTACCTGTTGCATACGGGCTCGTTCAGGCTGCAGCATTCCTTCTCCTCTGTGCAGGATCCTGGCGCCTCTCCGCCGAAGCCCTGGCAGCTGTCTTTGCAGTATCCCTTACATGGCAGGTTGTCAAGGTCTGCGAGTATCCGTATGCGCTTGAACTCGTCAGCTGTCACATAACCGTACCTGAGTATTATGCTGATGGGGGTGGTGTAGGCGCTCCTGGCCTTGTTTATGGTTGTTGTGCAGAATATCGTCATCTCAGTGAGGTCGTTCTCGTTGATGGTCGGCTTGTGGCAGCTGCTCCTGTCCAGGTCCATGTCAGAGAAATGTATCATCAGGTCTATGTCGTTGAGCTCGTTCTCTGCTATGGCCTTGCCTTCGCACTCCTTCTTGTATGATGTCCTGGTCGTGACCTTGCCTAGGCCGATGTTCTTGAGGTGTATGATCAGCTGCAATGTGCTGGTCGCCTCGTCCAGGTCGAATATCTTCTCTTCTACCTTCGTCACTTGGAGCGGCGCCCCCTGGATCGGCACCCTTACATCGCCGACAGTGCATACTTGCGTGAAGGCCTGGAGGAAGCTGTACTTGTTGGTGTTCATGCACAGGGTGGGAGATGCCCTGGTCTCATAAGGATAGCATGCCTTTGCCTTGAACAGCACCTCTTCCGACTCTGACGTGCTCTTGACAGCCTCTGCCTTGAACACGACCAATTCGTAATCCCCCATCCTGTTGTATTCTGACGAGCCTTCGAAGACCCTGTCCCTGCCGATGTCATATGTGGTCTTGTCCTCGATCTCGATGAAGTTGTGATAGTAATTCACCAGCGTCAGCAATCCGTCCTGTATGCCCTCGCTTCCGGCGTTCCTTATCTCCACACCTATGGGGAACTTGGATTCCAGCTGGACCAGGTCCGGAGGCATGCTGTTGACGAAATCCAGCTCTAGGCCATAACCTGTGGCGTATTCGCCTCTCCCTGCATCATCTCCTCCGCCCCCGCCGATCCTTCCGCAGGCTGTCATCAGCAATATCATGGCCAGTAGGGCTGTCAGGACGGTCTTGCGCCTCATCATGTCTCCTCCACAGGCTCTTCCACCACGGCGAAGTACTGTTGCGCGTTGCTGACCTGCTCGACGTAGTTCTTCTTGTCGCATTGCCATCCTATCCAGGCTGCCAGGGCAGCGTGCCAGTCCTTGTACTGGCTGAAGCCGCACTTCTCGCCCTTGAGCTCATGGCCCTGATAATATGTATCATAAAGGTGTGTAAGTATCTTGGCAGCGCATTCCGTATTGAAGTTGTCGTCTTCCTCTAGCTCTGTCAGGCTGTAGTCTGGGCATTTTTCCTGGGCCAGGTTCGGAGGGATCCCCATGAGCCCGATCCAGCCAGGCTCGTAGGTGGTGCCACTCTTGCTTACGTGGCCGTTGTTGTACACCCATGCCATGCCTAGCATCATTGATGCCGGCACGCCCTGGCCTTTCCTGTTGCCGGGCGAGCTCATTGCAGCGTCGATTATCCTGATCTGGAGATCTCTGTCTCCCTGTGCCTCGTTGGGTATGGCCTCTCCGAGGTAGACCTCTCTCAGGTCTGATTCGATTATCTTGAGGTAGCCGAAGGAGTTCACCTCATAGTCATATGTCAGCGTGACCCTGATCTGCTCTGGGTAGACCTCGTTGGGCAATGGATATATCATCTCGGGGTTGGGCTCGGTTATCCTGAACTTGCACGAGAACAGCAGTATCTGGCTGTCTGCCTTCAGGCTCGGTTTCCTTCCGAGTATCTCGTTCTTGAACGCCCAAACCCCTGGTTCTGATGTGCTCATGAGGTTGCAGCTCTCGCTCGGCTCTAACCATTCCGGCACCTCCACCCTGCCTTTTTTCAGCTTGGTTATCCTGCCAAACTTGTCCGTGCTCTCCAAAGCAGCGGATATGGCTATCCTGCCCTCAGGCCTCAGCCCGAACACTGGATAGCCTTCTGTCTCGATTATGAGCTTTACGAAGTCAGGGTCTGACTTGGACTCGAAGATGAGGCCATCATACTTGCCGGCCAGCACTGTCGGGAACATGGTGAACTGCAGCCATGCCTTTGCGTTCTCCTTGAATTTTGGGTCTGCGAGGAGCGAGAAATACCTGTCACTGATCTCGATATCATCCAATGCTTCGTTCTGCAGGGTCTGGAGATGTTCGTCCAGCATGAAGAACTGCCACATCTCTGAGCTTACGTCGTTCTGGAAACTTGCTCTGAACACCATCCTGCTGGTGCCTTGCTCCAGCTCGTGAGGGGTGAGCGAGCAACTGACCGTCTCCAGGTGGCCTGTCTTCTCCATCATGCTGACCTTGATGGTCTTGGGTTCCATTATCCCTGTGCCGGACATGATGGTGAACTTGTCCTCTGCCTCTTCGTCCTGCATGCCGCATTCCATGTCTATGTTGAGGAATCCTCTCAGCGTTGTTGCGATCATCTTGGCGTTCATGGGTATGATGAGATCGTGCGAGAATACTGTCTGGTCCCTGCCCGGCCTGAGGTCTATCGTGACAGCCCTTTCCTTGTTCTTGGCTATGCCACCCCTGAGCTGGTTCAGCCTCTCTTCTTCTGTCTCCTCGGCCTTCCCAATTTCAGAGCAGCTTCCCATGCCCTTGAATGTGATTGTATCAGTGAGGCAGGTCCTGACATCCCCCCAGTACGTCCGATGCTCCCCTTGCCCTTCCTCTGTTATGTAATCCAGGTCGCGCTGGGTGCTGCCATCACCAAGTATGGTGACAGTCCCAGCCTCTGCATACGTCGGCGTCACGAGGTTGATGACTAATAATACAGAGAAAACCATAAACCAGAGTGACCTGACAAAATTTGCGTGCTTGAATATCTCTTCATGTGATGCAATCAATGCATAGACGCACCACCAGGCGGTCATCCAGAAGAACAGCCAATGGAACGGGTTGAACAGGTATAGGGCTTCTGGCATCATATCGAAGCCTTGGCCTCTTGCTATCCATCCGCCTATCCTCATCTGCAGGCCTGAGTTCAGCAGCATGACTATGAAGACTCCAATGATGCTCTTGAAGTGCGCCCGGTACTCTCCGAATGACACGTCCTTGACCGCGATGCGGTTGATGATTATGCTGATAGGAATGGCGATGGCCAGTGTTATCCAGGGTATGTTGTCTGACACTGCTGTGAATTCAAGCAGGCTAAGACCCTTGAAATAGGACAGTGCCCGCATGAGTGTGAACCATATGGCAAGTGTGGGCAGGGATATCAGTATCCTGTCTATCAGGGACCTGTCTGACCCTCCGGCCATCATGGCGAGGATCACGAACATTACGGCATCGATGCCGAGGGATATCTGCATCATGGAGTCGATGCCGTTCGCCCTGAATATCTGCCACCTCAGGAATTGGTATATCACACCCCAGAAGAATACGACCTGCATCAGCGGACGGTTTGATACGGTCTCGCCGACCTTTGTGCCGGCTTTTACTACTTTGTGCCCCCCCTTTACGGTTGCCACCGCGGCCCCTGCGACGCCGATGGCGCCTATGCCCAGACCTCTGCCAAGCCCTCTCCCGAGCTTGCCCGGTGTCATCCTGTTCTTCCAGGCAGTGTGCCTGTTCCCCAACTCTTCTGCGAGCCTATATTTCAGCAGCTTGTCCTTTGTCTGCAGTTCTTCAATCTTCTTCTGCATCATCAAGGCCTGGTCCGGATTCAATTTCTTCTTCTGGCCTTCGAAGAATCTTCCTACCTGCCATCCCCTTTCCTTACCAGCCACAGCTGCGAAGCCCTTGGGTTTTTCCCCGCGCATCATCGCTTCTTCTTGGGCCAGTCTGGCCTGCCTCTGGTCCATCACGGCCTGCCGTCGTGCTTGGATTGCCTTGGCTGGCTCCTCTCTCAGCCTCCTCTCCGCATTCGTCAGGCCAGCAAACCCTTGTCCCCCGCTCTGCTGCTCAACCCTTTGTGCCCGTTCTTTGTCCAACACTTTCCATCGGTCTTGGATCGCCTTCTCCTGCTGCATCCTCTCAGCCATAGCTTCTTGATATTCCTGCGCCTCTCTCGTCTTGGGCTCAAACTGTTTTCTAATGGTATTATCAATGTGACCAATCATCTCTCCAAGCCGATCAGTGTTCCTTGCCAGCCTGGGATTGATGTCCATCAACCTTTTGCTCAGCATTTCAGGATTCATCCTGGCCACTCTTTCATGCCCTATAGAATGCAACGCTTCGACAGTGGGTTGGCTTCTTGTGAATCTACGGTAGGGGCTGTCTTTAAGTAAAACTCTTTCTCGGGCCATCAGCCCACCTCTAGAACTACACCGGTTGCATTGCCTCTTTTTTCCATGACCAAGAACCTCATTCTATGTCGTAGAGGATTACCCTGAGCTCGACCGCTTCCAGTGTCCCGTCAGGCTCTATCTTGATGCCGTTGCTGCCTTCTTCGAGGGAGTTGTCCAGGTTGCGGCTCCAGGTCAGGTCGTGCGTGTAGAGCTGCGTCCTGCGGCCGTTGGTGTATATGTCCGCCTTCTTCAGCTCCTCATCCTCTATGAAGCGCAGCGTCATGTTGACGGTCTTCTCGTTCTTCTCTATGTCTCTGAACTCGTCGTCGCTCAGGTCGAA
Organism: Nanobdellota archaeon; assembly: GCA_018816705.1. Classification (GTDB taxonomy): domain Archaea; phylum Nanobdellota; class Nanobdellia; order Woesearchaeales; family JAHIVG01; genus JAHIVG01. The sequence continues at coordinate 11,763 of JAHIVG010000094.1, read as the reverse complement.
AAAGTAAGTCGGGAATGCCAGTTCCTTCAGGTCCGTGTGGACCATTATCTGGTCGATGATGAACCTGCCGCCCTCGCCCCTGAAGACCACGCGGTTCTCCCCTGCTTCAAGGTAGCCGGGGCTGAACTCCTGCAGCACTGGGCTGCCGCAGTCCGGCACCGAGTCGAACACGTTGTTGTTGTTCACGTATACCCGCAGCCTGCCTACTGTCCCTGAGCATTCTGGCACGAAGCGTATCTTGGCCTTGTCCAGGTTGTGCTTCTCCGTCGTTGAGACGAGGAATATGTTCTTGCTCTCCTGGCCCGAGATGTCGCTGACATCCGATGTGACCTGTACGGTCTGGAGTTCGTACTCGTTGGTCTTCCAGAACGCCCATCCCACTGATGAGACTGAGAAGACCAGGTCGTTGTCGTTGGCCATGTATTCTTTTTCCAGCACGATCGGCTCCACGTTCTGTTGCTCTAGCTTTGATTCGTATATCAGGTGGCCGTTCAGGCTGACCTTAAGTGTGCCAGAATGTCTTTTTGCGATGAAGGATAACATCACGTTTTCCAGCACGTCAAGGTCATCGATCCTGAAGGTCAAGGTGGAGTCCTGCCTGTCGAACACCCCGTTCTTTATGTATAATGAGTTGGCCTGCTTAAGCACTGAGGCGCTCGTCGTGGTATACAGTGTCACCGTCGACATTATGTGGTCGTATTCCTTGAATGCCATCTCGTCGAGGAGGCCCGGGCTCTCCTTTACCAAGGTCCGGTTTATCCTGACTTCCCCGCTATTGTCATCATTATCGTCGCCATCAAGCGTTGGTTCGCCGAGGAGATCCTCTCTCAGCTCTGCTGGGAGGAAGAGGATATATAAGAGGACGAAGAGTGCGATTAATGCTATCAGTGCTGCTGCTCCTGAAGCCTGAGCCTTTTTCATTGTCTCACCTTTTTTATACTCAACAAATGAATAGGTTTATATATAAATCTTTTGTATTTCGACGCTGACAATGAAACTTTTGAAGAAAGATATCAAGCACGGCGAGATCAAGTGCCTGGTAGAGGACCAGGACGACCTGTGGTATCTCTCGCAGATCATCATGCCCAAGGACATCGCCAAGAGCAGCACTTTGAGGAAGATCAGGTTGGGAGGCGAGGATGACCGTTCTGCAAGGATCATCAAGAAGCGGGTCTATCTCTCGATCGAAGTAGAGAAGGTGGAGTTCTCAGGCAGCTCTCTGCGTGTGCTGGGTGTGATCACTGATGGACCTGATGACATCCCTAAGGGCTCTCATCATAGCTTCAGTCTCGAGCCGGGCAGCAGGATAACTCTCATCAAGGAGGAGTGGCTCAGGCTGCATCTTGAGAAGCTGGACGAGGCGTGCAAGACCGAGAGCCGGGTAATGCTCATCTGCATCTTCGACCGCGAGACCGCTTACTTCGGGCTGCTGAAGAGGTCCGGTGTCCATATCATCTCCAAGCTTGAGGGCCAGGTGCAGAAGAAGGACTTTGAGCAGCAGTCGAAGAGCTTCTACCCGCAGGTCATATCTGCCCTGGAGCAGTACTATGAGAGGTACAAGCCGCCTCATGTGGTGCTGGCCAGCCCATCCTTCTGGAAGGAAGAACTATTGAAGGTCAAGAAGCCCTCATTTCCGTTGGTGCAGGCCACTGTTTCCAGCGTGACCGAGAACGCATTTGAAGAGCTGCTGAAGAGGCCGGAGCTGAAGGAACTGCTGAAGCAGCAGCGCGTAGCCCAGGACTCTCAGCTGGTGGAAGAGCTGATGGCCGAGCTTTCCAAGGACGGAAAGGCTACCTATGGTCTTGAGCATGTCAAGCTCGCAGCTGAGGCTGGCGCTGTTGAGATGCTCATCCTCTCTGACAGGTTCCTCATGAACGCGAGGGAAGACGGCACTGACGATGAGATCGACCTCGTGATGAAGCAGGTAGAACGGGCTAAGGGCAAGGTCCACATAATCTCTTCTGAGCACGACCCTGGAAAGAAGCTGGACGGCATCTCCGGCATCGCCGTGCTGTTGAGGTATAAGGTTTAGATGATTACCGCTTCAGACATCTTTTTCTCGTAGATGCCATTGCCCCAAATGCCCTTCATATGTCTTGATCAGGATTACTGCTCATATGATGTGTGGGGTAATGGATGGGGATGAGAAAGTGGGGCTTCTAAGATAATTGTGAAACCGGCCATGGCCGCATGATTCTTGCTGTTATCATTAATGACAAATCCTTCTTACTACCGTTTGATATGAAAAATATTTATTTATCTCCCGTGACATCCTCCTGCCTGGATTTTCGAATTTGTACCACCCAAAGGTAATCTTTATATACTAGTTCAATATTATAAAATTATTATCCCACTAAAGAGTGGTCTTATACCATTAGAGAGTAAGTAACAAATGTCATCAAAATTAAGGAAATACTCCAAGAGGGTAAAAAATCGTAACATATTAATAGTAGTACCCCACAAGAGTAGACAAGGCCATGTCAGTCATGGCTTAAAAAGAGGGGGGTGTATCGTATGATAGTGAAAGAAGAATTTCTCAGCAAGCTCCGTAGGTTCTTCTCTTTGAACCTATATGAGGTAAAGATTTGGACAGCCCTTTTATCAAGGGGCGTATCAACAGCAGGTGAGCTATCTGACATCGCTAACGTGCCGAGGTCTCGGAGCTATGATGTCCTCGAGTCCTTGGAGAAGAAGGGTTTCGTTGTCATGAAGCTCGGTAAGCCTATCAAGTACATTGCCGTTCCTCCTGGCGAAGTTGTCGAGCGTGTCAAGAAGAACATGCGCTTCGCTGCAGATGAGAAGATCAAGCGCCTTGAGGACATGAAGAAATCTGAAGTCCTTGATGAGCTCAACACCTTGCACACGCAGGGCGTGGAACTGGTCGAACCGGCAGATCTTTCCGGCAGCCTCCGCGGCAGGCACAACCTGTACAACCATCTCGAGCTGACCATCAGGAACGCAGAGCATTCTGTGGTGATAATGACGACCCCGCAGGGCTTCCTGAGAAAGGTGGAAGGCCTCAAAGGGACATTTGAGCAGCTCAAGAAACGCGGTGTCAAGATCAGGATCGCGGCTCCGATGAACAAGGAGACCAAGGCAGCGCAGAAAGAGCTCGCAGGCATAGCTGAGGTCAGGAACACTGATACCAGCGCGCGCTTCGCCATCGTTGACGGCAAGGAAATCATCTTCATGGTGCTTAACGACACAGAGGTCCATCCGACCTATGACGTTGGCATCTGGGTGAACACGCCGTTCTTCGCTTCCGCGTTGGAGTGCCTCTTCGACACTGCCTGGAAGACCATGAAGCCGATAAAGGGCTAAATATTTTCATTTTTCTTTTACATTTTATAAAAGGGGTCGAGAGCATAGGTGATCACACATGACAGACCCCAAGAAGATACTGGTGATAGCGAGCGAAGGATATCCCATCGTACGGTTTTTCATTCTATATAAGTACCTACTTTAGGATAGAAACATTTAAATAAATACACAACATCCTGTTTAATGGTGATATGATGTCAAATGATGATTCCCAGCTTCTGAGCCCGACATTCCGAAGACACCATAGGCTCCCTAAACAACCTAAGGATTCGGAAAAGAAGATCCATACAGGCAGAAACCTCGGGATAACTCTTGCAGTGGCCGCAGCAGCTAGTGGCGCCTTTGCGTGGTGGCACACGCAATCCGGCCAGAAATACCCTGAGTCGACCTTCGCTGATTTTGCCTCGCAGCTTTCCCGTCCGCCATACGATGAGAGATGGAGCGTACCTTCTCCGGAAGTGCTGTATTCCCTTCCTGATAGAGCGATTGCCCGCGTGTCAGCAGACAAGTGTGCGGTGCTTGAGGGACAGGACTTGTCAGAGAGGCTCAAGACCGGAAGGGCCTTCCGTGTCTCTGAGTTCGGCCCAGATTCCTTCATGTTGGATGATGTTGTCGAGGACGGAAAGACTTTGGAGCTGAAACCTGCGGAAAGGGTGACGATAAATCCCAAGTACCAGGAAGGATTCGGCGGAGCAGGATACCAGCCAGTGCCTGCAGACCTTGCCTTCGACAACAAGCCAGACATCAGCAAGTTAACAAACAATCTCGTCAGCGCCACGGGCACACTCTCCACTGATGGACGATTCCTCGGATTTATCTTAGATTTGGGGAACTCCAAGGTCTTCATAACCCAGCCGACCCCTGACCAGCTTTTCCTCCTGAATGCCGCATACAAAAATACGGTTCCTGTAACGGTCCACGGGCGTTCAGGCGACCTGCATAATTACACAGGGGATAAAGGAAGGAAGGCCACGCATGTTGTCTTTGACCTGAGGCCTGACTGTGTCAGCCTGCCGGCTTACGGCTTGAATGCGCAAAGATAGCATGGTAAGGATTCCCCAAAGATTTAAATAATCCTGCGGCTTTTTCTCGCCGGGTGATAATCATGAAGCTATTCATCGACACTGCTGAAATCTCGGACATCAAGAAGTTCAACGACATGGGGATAATCGACGGCTGCACGACCAATCCCAGCCTCATATTGAAGTCTGGCCGCAATCCTGAAGAGGTCTTGAAGGAGATCTTCAAGATTGTCAAGGGCCCAATCAGCGTCGAGACAGTGAAGGAAGACGCAAAAGGGATGTTCGCGGATGCCAAGGCCTTCCACAAGAAGTACGGCGAGTGGACCGCTGTCAAGATCCCGATGACCGCTGAAGGGCTGAAAGCCATCAGGCTCTGCGCAAAGGCAGGGATCAAGACCAACTGCACCCTTGTCTTCAGCGCCAACCAGGCCTTGCTCGCTGCAAAGGCCGGCGCGACCTATGTTAGCCCTTTCATCGGCCGCCTCGACGACGCCGGACATGACGGCATGGAGATAATCCAGCAGATAACCGCAATCTACGATAATTATGGCTTCAAGACCGAGATAATCGTCGCGTCTGTCAGGAATCCCCTGCATGTGCTCGACGCTGCCATGATGGGGGCCCACATAGCCACCATTCCCCCGAAGGTGCTCGATTTACTCTACAAGCACCCGCTGACAGACGTAGGCATCAAGAAGTTCCTGGATGACTGGAAGAAGGTTAAGAAATAAAGAAAATCAGATGCAATTCCCGTTTGCGTCAACCTGGTCATCTGCCTCATTACAGCATACGCAGCTCTGGATGCCAACTCCTGCCTGATAGTCCTGCATGATCTGGCTTGGGCTCAGAGCCACATCGCTTATCCTGAACTCGTCGATTATTGCATCAGCATTCTCCTCGCCGCCTGGGAAGATGTCATTCACTCCGACATACATGTATTCTGGAAGCACTTCAAGGGCATCACCGTCATAATCACTAGAACCGACCTCAACCCCGTTGAGGTAGAGTTTCCTCTCATCGCCCCAGGTGATTGCCACATGGAATAAGGGATCCCAAGAAAACATATATTTCGCTACCAGACTAGCTGGCGGATCATTACCGATTTCTGTCCAGTACTTCAGGTAATTGCCAAATTTCGTCAGGGCAAAATAATCACCAGTATCCTGCCTGATTAAGAAGAACACATGACCTTCAGCATTCCAATTAGCTCCTTGCGGCTTCACCCACATCTCGACAGTGCCTTGTTCTTTATTGAAGTTGCCGGCTGTTGTGTATTTCAGCTTGGTAAAACCATCTACACTTGCGCCATAGCAGCGGTTGCTATATCCTAAATAGACTGGAGGTCCTGTATTAAAAGCGCTAGGATTGCCTTCAGCATAATCTGCCATTACACCGTTGTTGAAATGAGCCAGCAAGAGGGTGCTATCCTCTACAGTGAGCTCATTGCCTGCGTATTTATAATATTCGTTGTTGTCGTCGCCACAGCAAAGGTCATTAAAAACATTATTATCAAAATCATCCGTTCCTTCACCGCTGAGTGTGCCTCCTGCCATCCACTTGGCTGAGTAGTCAGGGTGTGAATCAACTTCAAGACAGTATTGCTCTCCATAATCAGGATCCACCCATGTGCCCCCATTCAATGTACTGCAGATCTGTAAGTCACCATTGGAATCTCCTGCATTGACACATGTGCTTCCATACTGACCTCCAGCACAAACCCCCTCCCAGTCAGTTGGATAGCAGACTCCACCAAAGACACAATGCAGTCGACTACTACAGCAGGCAATACTATCATCAGCATATGCTCCTTGCAAAGCCACTGTAGTTTCAATGTATTCATTGCTGTCATCACCGCAGCATTCTTGACCATCACTGATTCCATCCACATACCCGCCGTGTGAAATTGATTCTCCTGAGGCAATGGCTGCATTCTCATAATTGTCCCAGCCTTGGTTGCACACATCCTGCTCGCGGCCGCACCAGTATCCTTCATCGCCATCACAGTCCAAAAGCACACCCCTATTCTCAGAAACTCGCTGGTGACACATGATCACTTTGTTGTTTGCATATCCTGTCTCAATCCTTGCGGCCTGCCCAAAGCACTCACCCTGGAACACGCAGTCACGGGCGTTGTTGCAGCAGGCTTCTGTGACCTCATCTGTAATGCCCAAGTCATCTTCATTGAAAAGGCTATAATCAGGTTCACTTCGCCAAGTATTCTCATCAGAGTATTCTGACGTCCTGTAGTTCTCTCCGCCATCATCCCCACAGCACTCAATTCCATCCCCTGCAAGGTATTCTCCTATCTCACCATCGCCGCTTGCAGCAGCCTGAGCCCCGCAGATGTCCTGGCAGTGCAGGCCTTCCTGGCCATCACAATCAACCCATTTTGACTCACCATCCCTCTGGTTGGTGCAGTAGCCATCCTCGCCATTGACATCAGCCAATTCATTGATGTTGATGCATTCTCCATTGATCACGCAGTCAGTTGCATCATCACAGGGTGCCCTGTCTGTCTCATCAGTATCACATACATGGTCTTCTGAATCAGGGTCTCCTGAGGCGAGGCATATCCTTTGGATGGTCTCAGCACAATGACCATCAATATTGACATCAGTCTCTGAATCGCAGCAGATGCCATCAGTATAGTATTCGCCTGGGTCATCACCGCAGCATTCGAACTCTCTTCCAGCCTGATATTCTCCAAATCCACCATCCTCTCTTCCTGGTGCCATATTAAAGCCGCAGTAATCCTCGCAGTGAGCAACATCGCAGTCCTTCCATTTTGGTGGCAAACCAGGCCCACCACAGAATCCGGCGTAACCATTGACCTCTACAGTTGAAGCAGTGGCGACACACCTCCCGTCAATCACGCAATATCCATCTCCTGAACAGTCTGCCCTGTCACCTGGCTCTGTGTCACAGAAGTGCGCTATGTCTTCATATAAGCCCGATGCTTCGCATTGCCTGTAATGCGTGCCCTCAACGCATTTCCCATCATAGCATGTGCAGTACTCATTTCTGGAGATTACCTGTTGATTATTGCAATAATATTCAGTGAGCATGCTATTTTGACCGGTGCAAAAGTCCTCGAAAACACCATCGTGCCCATTATAAATGCCGGTGGCAGTCCCCTTTGTCCAGATATCATCACCTCCATCCGAATCCCTGCAGTCCATGATGCCGCCTCCGCCTCCAGTTGATATAAAGAAATTCTTAGCACCGGATATATTATCAGAAATCATGGTGCATGATGATATGAAGATGGTCAAAACGCAGAAAATGACAATCAGATTGTGCTGGTTCAAATAAATCACCTCAGTCCTTATGAGTCAAATATTGGTGAGGTGATATAAATACTTAATGGAAATATTTTTGGGTTCTTTCAAACCAATACCCTTAAATACCAGCTTTTGCCCCTTTCTCCTCTATGGAAGCTGACAGGCTGGCAGCCATGCTGCACCCTCTGGAGAGGAAAGTCCTGCCGTTGATAGCGGGGCATCCATCGCTCTCAGCACTCATCTTGGCATCGGGCCTCAAGGACGTCGAGGTGATGCGGGCATTGCAGTGGCTGCAGAACAAGAAGCTCATAATCTTAGAAGAGAAACTGGTCCAGCACGCCACCTTGGGAAAGCTCGGCCTGGATTACATGGAGAAAGGCCTTCCCGAAAGGCGGTTCATGCAAGCCTTGGAGAAAGGCCCTAAGAGCTTAGCTACGATCAAACAGGTTGCATCGCTGGAGAACGACGAGCTCAACGTCTGCATCGGCCTGTTGAAGAAGAAAGTGGCCATTGACACGGCCAAAGAGGAGGGCCACCTCATCCTCAGCCTCACAGACCAGGGCAGGAAGCTCCTGCAGAAGGAGAGCCTGGAAGAATCCTTTCTCAAGAAGAAATTCCCTCTCGACCCGGCATCCCTGCAGCCAGAAGAGAAGTTCGCACTTGAATCATTGAAGAAACGGTCGATAGTCGAGCTGAAGGAGACCAAGGAGAGGACTGCAACACTCACTAAGCTCGGCAAGGACACAGCATCGAAGACCAAAGACACCAAGGTCACCGAGCGCCTCACAAGCGGCATGCTCAAGACCGGCAGCTGGAAGAAGCAGCCCTTCCGGCCATATGACATAGGCATCAACGTCCCTCAGATCAATTTCGGCAGGAGGCATTTTGTCAAGGAGGCCCTGCAGTACGTGCGCAAGGTCTGGCTCGAGCTCGGCTTTGAGGAGACCTCAGGCAGCATCATCCAGCCAGGATTCTGGAACTTCGATGCATTGTTCACGGCCCAGGACCACCCTGTCAGGGACATGCAGGATACTTTCTACCTGAAAGATATCACCTCCCTGCCGGACAAGGAACTGGTCAGCAGGGTCAAGCAGACCCATGAGAACGGCTGGACGACCGGCAGCAAGGGCTGGCGCACCAAGTGGGAGGAGAAAGAGGCAAGACGCCAAGTGCTCAGGACCCACACGACCTGCCTCTCTGCGCAGAGCCTCGCCAAGATGAGGATGGCTGACCTGCCTAAGAAGATATTCTCCGTCGGCCTCAGCTTCAGGAACGAGACCATGGACTGGTCTCACTTGTTCGAGTTCCACCAGAGCGAGGGTATCGTGGTGGATGAGAATGCAAATTTCAAGCACCTCATAGGATATCTCACTGCTTTTTTCAGGAAGATGGGTTTTCCCAAGATCAGGGCCCGCCCGGGCTACTTCCCATATACTGAACCGAGTGTGGAAGTCGATGTATATGACGATAGGCGCAAGAGATGGATAGAGCTGGGCGGTGCAGGCATATTCAGGCCTGAACTCGTAAAGCCCTTGCTCGGCAAGGACATCCCCGTGCTGGCGTGGGGCCTCGGCTTGAGCAGGATAATCATGCCTTATTACGGCATCACTGACATACGCGACCTCAACAGGAATGACCTGAAGCAGCTCAGGGAGGTGAAGGCATGGCTCAGGTAGCCAAGGCCTTGGAGAATTTCAGGCAGCACAGGATGCAGGCCTTCCACGCCAAGAGCAAAGAGGAGGTCATCGAGATAATCAAGGGGCTCATCGAGCCCGGCCAGTCAGTCGCTTGGGGAGGATCGAAGACCCTCGACGAGCTCGGAGTGATCGGTTTCATCCAGGAGAATGATTATGTCTTCATAGACGGTTTCGAGAAGGGTATCACAAAAGAAGAATCTGCTAAGAGAAAACACGATGCCTTCAACGCTGATTGGTACTTGTCCGGCGCAAACGCGATAACCGAGACCGGGGAGATATTGAACAAGGACGGCCGAGGCAACCGCGTTGCCGCAATAACCTACGGCCCTGAAAAGGTGATGATAATCGCTGGCACTAACAAGCTTGTGAAGGACCTCGATGAGGCAGAGCGGCGCATCAGGGAGTCTGCCGCGCCCCTGAACACGAAGAGGCTCGGAAAGGACACCCCCTGCGTAAAGACAGGCAGGTGCGAAGACTGCTCCAGCGATGACCGCATATGCTGCTTCACGCAGATAATCCAGCAACAGATAGTCAAAGACAGGATCCACGTGATGATCGTGGACGGCGATTACGGGTTTTAGGAATGCCTACCATAACAATCGACAGGAAATATGTGGAGAAGCTCCTGGGCAGGAAGCTCACCACTGAGAAGCTCAAGGACCGTATATCCTATCTCGGCACAGACCTGGAATCCGTCGACGACAAAGATATAGTTGTGGAGGTCTTCCCCAACCGGCCTGACATGCTCTCAGAGCAGGGCTTTGCCCGCGCTCTCTCCTCATTCATCGGCGCAAAGACAGGTCTCAGGACATATGTTGCCAAGTACAAGGATGCTGATGTCATGATAGAACCTGCCGTTGGCAAGGTAAGGCCGTACACCGCCTGTGCGATTGTCCGCAACCTGAGTTTTGACGACGAGAAGATCCGCGAGATTATCCAGATGCAGGAGAAGCTGCACACCACCTACTGCCGCAACAGGACCAAGGCAGCTATAGGGATATATCCCATGGAGAAGATAAAGCTGCCCATCAAGTACACTGCGAAGAATCCCAAAGACATCGTCTTCAGGCCTCTTGAGTCAAAGGCTGAGATGAACGGCTTGCAGATACTCTCTAGGCATCCTGCAGGCCGTGAATACGGACACCTGCTCGAAGGCAAGGAGAAGTTCCCGATCTTCGTGGACGCGCGTGGGGAGATACTGTCTATGCCCCCTATCATCAACTCCCATCTGACAGGGAAGATAACAGAGAAGACCAAGGACGTTTTCATCGAATGCTCAGGCTTTGATTATGATGTGCTGCACAGATTGCTATTGATGATAGTCACCACCCTGGCTGACATGGGCGGCACGATTGAGCAGATGAGGCTCCATTATCCCAACAAGACCTTGATGTCCCCAGACCTCTCTCTTGAGAGGATGAAACTCGACCTCAATTATGTCAACAAGGTGCTCGGGACCTCGCTCAAGCAACAGGAAGCATTCAGCCTCCTCAAGCGGATGGGTTATGGTATCGAGAACAACAAGGTGCTGATACCCTGTTACAGGGCTGACATCCAATACCAGTCCGACCTGGTCGAGGACATAGCCATAGCTTACGGCTATGAGAACTTCAAGCCAGAGCTGCCCAACATATTCACCATCGGTGGCGAATCCAGGTTCGAGAGCTTCTGCAGGACAGTCTCAGATATCCTTGTCGGATTCGGCTTGACAGAGACGAACACCTTGCACATCTCCAGCAAGGAGGTGCAGGCTGTCAGGATGGGCATCGATGACATGACTGTCCACCTCGACAACGCCTTGACATCTGAGTTCGGCGTGCTGCGCTCCTGGATGCTGCCTTCCCTGCTCGAGGTCCTGGCTAAGAACAAGCACCATGAGTATCCGCAAGACATCTTTGACATGGGGATTGTATTCTCGAAGAAAGGCGATGCAATCAACGAACGGACGCGCCTTGCCGTGGCCTTATGCTCACATGATGTTGATTTCACCAAGATAAAGCAGCACCTCGATGCCTTGATGCGCGCCCTGGACGTGAAATACGAGATGATGGATACAGAGCACCCGAGCTTCATCCCAGGCAGGGTCGGCAGGGTCAATGTGGAAGGCAAAGGGGTTGCATACATCGGTGAGCTCCACCCTAAGACCCTCACCAGCTTCGCCCTCGAGATGCCTGTTGTCGCGTTCGAGCTGAACCTGACTGATCTGTTTGAGGTTATGAATTCTTGATGAACGAATGGTTAAGGATAATTTATAGATATAATTTGTAGGTACCAGTCAAAAAAGCGAATCCGTGAATTTTACTCGGTTGAACTAATATAGGGTGGGCAGTATTTCATGCTCTTAAATCCCCAATTCTGACGCTTGGATAACCCCAAGTTCTGATGTTGTAAATGGCAAGTGCTTGCAACGCAAGCACGGCAAGAAGGCATCTTGTTGCCTTC
>JAHIVG010000093.1 GCA_018816705.1 Nanobdellota archaeon | reverse complement strand
ATATTATTCGTTCTTATATATCGACGGCTCATTAGAAAGTCTTGTTCTCACAAAGAAATGTCTGACATTTCTTGTGCCCCAAAAAACCACAGAAATTTCATTTCTGGGTCCCAGAGAGCTACGCTCTCTGTGGAATTTTTGATTTTTTTTAGGGTTTTGAGCCTTTACGCTATAAGCAGTCATTTTATGTGGCCAATTTGACCTAGACCCTAGCAATGGAAAGGATCAAAAAGAATTTTCGATTATCGACTTTCTACTAAGCCTGAAATACCAATAGATTTAAGAAGGCAGTAAAACACCTATCAACATGCCTAAAAAGTTGAAAGTATATGAAATTGAGAAAGAAAAACAGGTGGAAAGATTCTATGATAGGATCGCGGAAGGTTATGATGCCACCCATGGCCTCAGAGTCGCTGATGCCATATTGGAGCATTTCTTAATTAAAAGCTTACCTAATGGAGAAAAACTAAATATCCTGGATGCTGGCGGGGGGATAGGGCGCTTTGCGCTTCCATTGTTACAGAAAGGCCATAAAGTGGCCGTATCTGACATCTCACAGGAGATGTTGAAATCTGCTCAAAAAAACCTAGCGAGATATGATGAAGCATCATTCGTAAAAGAAAGCGTCACAAACATGACGAGACATAAAGAAGAGGAATTCCATGTTGTCATTCTTATGAACGCAATCCTTGATTACTGCGGCAACCACTTGAAAGCCCTTAAAGAAGCATATAGGGTCTTAAAGAAAAAAGGAAGGATGATCGGGAATGTCAACAACCGCCTAATTTATTGTCAGAATCATGAATTAATAGAAGGAAAATATGATGAATTTAGGAAAAGCATGTCGACCGGAAACAGGCATATCATCTGGGCAGACCAAAAAGAAGGGCACATGACACATGAATTCACCTTAAAGGAATTGAAGAGGGATTTAGAAATAACCGGGTTTAAAATAATAAAAATTCTTGGACCGTTCAATCTGCTACCAAAATATAGATTAGATGATATCAATAATAAAGAGGAATATATAAAATTACAAATAGAGTATGCTGAATTACAGGAATACATCAATAATTCCCAGGATTTCTTCTTTGTGGCTGAAAAATGAGCGATTTTCTGATTGGACTTGAACCAGAATGTATTAACTGAACTATGCTTCGGCTTTGCCAAGCCCTGCCCAGATCTGGGGGATGGCTCAGAACCCACTCTATACTGCCGAATGGCTACAGGGAGTGACCTCACTCCATACGATATGCCCCATAGGGCAATTTTGCGCAAACTCAGTGCCAGTCACCAGTAGTGGTGCTGCCGAGCTCATAATTCACTCATAATATCGACGCAACATTTATAAAGTTGGCTTTCAAGATAATCACCCATGCGAAAAAGAGGGCAGCTCACAGTATTTGTAATAATAGGCCTGGTTCTAGTGATGTCAACACTGCTGTTCATATACATCCGGCAGTCAACAGACCTATTCAGGCCCAGGGAAGTGGTCCCGGCATGGGTCCAACCGCTGAAGATGGACGTGGAGAACTGCCTCCAACAGGTAGCCACCAACGGGGTCAAGGTCCTGGCGCTGAGAGGCGGCTACATAGAGCTGCCCGCAACCCTTGCAAGAGACAGCCGGGGAGTGATGGAGCTCATGGAAGGCAGCCCCTTCATCGTACCGTACTGGCACTACAAGGGCAGGAGCTACATGCCTACAAGACATGACATGGAAAAAGAGCTCCAGAGCCACATCAATGATGAGATAGACAGATGCCTAGCTAACTTCTCAGGCCACAGGAACATATTCGACATAAGAATCATCTCCCCGCCGAACACCAACGCCACCATCGGCGACAAGACAGTATCGTTGAGGCTATACTATCCCATCGAGGTCGACAACAAGGCCAGCACAGAGAAGACAGAAGTGAGCAGCTACCAGGCAGAGGTCGACCTGCCCCTCGGAAGGTTGCACGACCTGGCCAAAGAGATAATGGAGAAGGAGACAGAAGACCAGTTCCTAGAGAAGCTCACGATGGAGATGATAGCGGGCTCCGGCCCTCCTGATAAAGAAGGACTGCCATATGAGGGCTTCGAGTTCACCTGCGGCAAGAGGGAATGGTCTGTCAGGAGGGACATAATACCCAGGCTGACGAACCTGCTCAAGTACAACCTGCACTTCATCAACTTCAAGGGCACTAACAGGGAGGACTCGGGATACCCCTACTTCGAGAAGCTCTACCTGGTCGAGCTCGACGGAAAGTATCCGGACATCAGGGTGAGCACAGACGCCACCTTCACAGCAGACCTGCGTATCCATGCCAATGTAAGGCCTGGCCAGGGCGACAAAGTTACTACGCTGAAATACGACATGCCCCTGATAGGCAGCTGCATAAAGATATACCACCACAGGTACACCCTGGACTTCCCCATCCTGTTCCAGCTCGTACATGACACTGGCTTCACCTTCAACTTCGCCACCCCTGTCCTGATAAGGGACAACCAGCCCTTCAGGCACAACGCCTTCCTCTCACTTGAGGAAGAAGACCTGGGTTATATCGACGAGGAATACTGCGCAGAAGCTGAGTTCCCCCTGACCATATACGCCAAGGACAAGGTAACAGAGGAATACCTGTCAGATGTCAACATAACCCACAGGTGCGTAATGGCCAAGTGCGAGATCGGCACCACCAAGAGGCCCACCTTCGCGGGCACCATGATCGAGCACTTCGGGGCCGTACCCTACCTCACAGAGATGTTCCCGCCATGCTACAACGGCCTGATAATCGGAGAGAAAGAGAGCTACCTGGATGGGTATGCATACGAAGACACCATCGGCCCACAGGGCTCTGATGCTACAGTCGTCTTCCTCACACCGCTGCAGGAGTTCGACATCGAAGTGAGAGTGGTCGAATACCCGAGCGGAGAGATAAGGAGGATGCACGCTGGTGAGATAGCGATAGTGACCGTGACCAACGTGGAAAACCGCTTCGACAACACATACGTCTATCCAGAAGCCGCTGACAGGATCAAGCTCATAAAAGGCGAAGCCGAGTATGATCTCAACGTTTTCGTGACATCCGAGGATGAGCTCGTAGCGATGTATGAACTGAGCTGGACACCGGTCCTTGAGGGAACGAAGATAATATTCTATGCGATATCAGACCTGCCCCTGCCGGAATCAAATGAGGATTTCATGGGCTTCTGGGAGACTGTAGAACAACACTCACCTGAGAACATGCCGAGGTTCATATGAAGAAGACGATAGCCCTATGGATGGCAGCCATCATCGTGATGCTGCCGGTGAGCATGGCAGTGCAGATGCACGGCTTCTCCCACGAGCCCACAGAAGACGGCGAGCTGTTCATGTGGAACACCGACGTGCCGGCATCCTCCAGGATAGATTACGGACTCAATGATCAATATGGCCTGACAGCGCTGGATGAGGAGCTCAAGCAGGAGCACATACTCGAGATGACAGGGCTGCTGCCGGGCAGGAACTACGAATATAAGGCCCAATCATGCAGCCAGGACTGCGACATCATCCCAGGCAACTTCTCCGCATTGAAGGCCGAGCCTCCTGTGGAAAAGGACATATCAGCGGTCAGCGCAACCATAGCATGGCAGACCAACAGGCTCGTACCCGACAGGGTGATATACGGCACAGCGCCAGATGCACTGGTGCTGTCAGCCCAGGGAATAGCATCGACAGAGCACTCTATCACATTGACAGCCCTCGAGGGCAACACCCATTACTTCTACCAGATATACTCAGGGCTCGTTCCAGGCCCTACTGGAGATTTCTGGACCAGCAACGACCTTGTCAGGGCGCACGTCACGCTCGACATGCCCATACCCGCACTCACCAATGAGATAGAGCTGCACGTCAGCGGCAGCACAGAAGCCGAGAGCAAGCTCAAGATCTACATCAACGGAGACAGGATACCGGCCAGGCTGACGATGGGCACTTCGACAGGGTATCAATTCGACGTCGGGCCAGACGGACGCTTTGATTTCATCTTCAATCTCCGCAGGGGAACCAACATAATATCATTCGAGAACACTGACAAGGACCAGAATATAGTGAGGCATGACTTCGAGACAGTCCTGGACACGGACGGTCCGGAGCTGAACATCGCATTCCCTACGGCGACGACGCTCAACAAGCTGGAACTGGAAGCCAGCGTCACACAGGACTCTACAATCCAAGTGTTCATAGACAAGCCGTTTGAGGATGCTTACTGCGACTCGAGCTGCGGCACCACTGAGCTGCCCTGGTGCTGCATGCTCAACCAGCAGAAACACGTCTCAGAGAACCAGTGCCAGGCCAGGTGCGAGCTGCAGCCAGATTATCTATTTGAGGTGTCAGCAGGCAACTTCAACCTGACCGTGCCTAAAGCAGGCGTGCTGAGCGAGGGAGAGCACAACATATCCGTCGTCGCTGTCGACCCGGCAGGGAACGAAGGCCTTATCCAGAGGACCGTAGCCGTCGACACCACGCCGCCAGAGATCGACTCATTGCAGATAGAGGAGGTCATATTCGGGCTGGGCACTGACGGGGATTTCACACACTCAGGCCCTGAAGGCACTACCGTCCATTTCCAGGTCATAAGGATAAACGGCACGACGTCAGAGCCGGCAACAGTGAGGATCACCAACCTGGGAGAGGCCGATGACAACATCAAGTACAACCACACCGAGAGGAACTACTACCGCGGCGAAGGAGACCTGTACGGAGTAGGCATGCAGGGCGACCCCGCAGACCTGTTCTATGACTTCGACGAGACAGCCAACACTGTCGTCAAGGACGGCAAGCATAAGTTCGAGACAGAGGTCATACTCATGCCCGGCACCAACCACCTGGCGATACTGGCCCAGGACCGTGCCGGCAACGTCAACGTGAGGCAGGACCATAGGCCGGCTGAGGTAAGGAGGGTCATATTCGACGGAGGCAGCGACTTCTGGATGGTCAGCAGGCACTCAGTGATGCCCAACTACGTGATAGCGGCTGACATAAGGAAGGGCGAGGTGCCCATAGCCATGATGGT
>JAHIVG010000092.1 GCA_018816705.1 Nanobdellota archaeon | reverse complement strand
TTTTTCATGGTGGGGGGAGCCTCCCCCACCCCTCATGGCAGCCCTCTGGGCTGCCAGAGGTTATAATTCTTTCTTACTTTCTACAGAGCCGACCGATAGACATAATTGATATAGCCGTCGAGCATCCCTGAGACATATTTCTTCACGAACTTTGGCGGTATCCGTCCCTTCTTGCCTATCAGCTTCTGTATGTCCTTTTTGTCCACTGATACCTTCACATGGGTAAAACTGTACCTATCCCAATGGTCTGGCCCACCGAAATGTGCATACTTCCTGAACCTTGGATAGCCCATGATGTATACATCGATATATCTTATGCCCTTGATATAAGCATACTTTCTCTTGTAAGAGCCCTCTTTGCCGTCTTTTACTATCATGACCACATCGAAATCAGAATGCTCTGTCGGCAGTCCCTTGCCCCTGGAACCGCTCAGGAACAGGCCGAGAATATTGCTATCTTTCTTCGACTCACCCAGGACTTGTCTATAGATTGTCTCTGCTTTCTTTATCATGATTTCACTAGCCGCGCTGTCTCCTTGGCGATCATCAGCTCTTCATTCGTGGGGATGACCAGGACCTTGACCTTCGAGCCTCTTGCTGTCACGTCCATGGCCTTGTTCTTCCTGTTCTTCGCCCTGTCCAGATTGACGCCGAACTTAGCGAGATTGTCACATATGGCCTCCCTAAGATACCATGCCCCCTGCCCGATGCCGGCTGTGAACACGATGGCGTCAACAGATGGCAGCACAGCCATGTGCGCTGAGATGAACATGGACAGGTTGTAGCCGAGCATGTCCAATGCCAATCTACACTTCTTATTGCCTTTCTTGGCCTTCTCATAGATGGTCCTGACATCAGGATACCCGCATATCCCCTTCAGGCCAGACTCCTTGTTCAGCATCTTTATGACCGCATGTGCATCCACTTTCAGCTTGTCTGCCAGAAAAGGGACTATTTCCGGGTCGATGCTGCCCGAACGGGTCCCCATTATCACTCCCTGCAGCGGCGTCAACCCCATGGTCGTGTCCACAGACTTCCCCTTGAGCACAGATGTTATGCTCGAGCCGTTGCCGAGATGGCACGTCACCAGATTTGCCTTCTTCTTCAGGTATTTCTGTGCCTCCAAGGTGACATATTTATGACTCGTACCATGAAACCCGTATTTCCTGATCTTGTACTTCTGGTAATGCTCGTAAGGGATCGCATACATGTACGAGTGCGCAGGCATGGTCTGGTGGAAAGCTGTATCGAAGACTGCCACTTGCTTCAGCTTGGGCAGCATCTTCTTGCATGCCAATATCCCTGCAAGGTTCGGTGGATTGTGCAGCGGTGCCAGCTCGCTGAGCCTATCTATGGTCTTTATCACGTCATTGTTGATTACCGTGGCGTCATGGTAGTGCTCCCCGCCGTGCACCACCCTGTGGCCGATGGCATTGATATTGCTGAGCCCGATATCCTTATCGATCTCCTTCATCACCTGGCTTACTGCCTCTTTATGGTCCTTGAACTTCATAGAAAAGATCTGTTCACCTCGGCCTTCATCCACTTTAAATTTACAGGTCGGCAATCCTATACCGTCTGCTATTCCCTTCATGAGCACCTTCTCTGTCTTTGCGCTTATGACCTGGAATTTGAGCGAGCTGCTGCCGGAATTCAGGACTAGGACATTCATCTCATTCACCGCTGACTGCTGTTATCACTGCCACATCAACCACGTCCTGGACAGAGCAGCCCCGGCTGAGGTCGTTTACAGGTTTCTTCAGGCCCTGCAGTATCGGTCCTATGGCCATGGCTCCTGCCAATCTCTCGACCAGCTTGTAGGCGATGTTGCCTGAGTTCAGGTCTGGGAATATCAATACGTTGGCGTCCCCCTTCAGCTTCGAGCCTGGGTACTTCTTGTCGCAGATGTGCGGCACCAAGGCTGCGTCCACCTGTATGTCGCCTTCTACAATCACGTCAGGCAGCTTGTCTTTCGCTATTGCTGTCGCCTCTTTCACCTTGTCCACCAGCGGATGTTTTGCAGAGCCCGCGGTTGAGAAGGACAGCATGGCCACCCTTGGCTCGATGCCGAATTTCTTGGCAGTCCTGACCGTATCCACAGCTATTTCGGCCAGGTCCTTCGCATCCGGTTCAATCTCAACAGCGCAGTCCGCGAATATCAGCAGCTTGTCCTTCAGCAGCATGATGAAGAAGCTCGAGACCTTGTGGAACTTCTCATGGGTCTTGATTATCTGCAAAGCTGGCCGGAGTGTGTCGCCTGTAGGGTGCGTCGCTCCGGATACGAATCCGTCTGCCTTGCCCATATGGACCATCATGGTCGCGAAATAGGTGTAGTCCTGGAGTGTCTTGTGGGCGTCCTCCAATGACATTCCCTTGTTCTTCCTTTGCTCGTATAGCTGCTTCGCCCACGCCTCGTAGTCCGGGAAGTTCTTGGGGTCATGGATCTCTATACCATCCAGCTTGACCTTCAGCTCCTTGGCCTTCTTCTGAACCTCTTCCGGGTTGCCTATAAGTATGGGCACAGCGAATCTCTTCTTCTTGATTATCTCCACTGCCTTTAGAATCCTTTCGTCCTCTGACTCTGGGAAGACAATACGCCTGTTGAGCTCCTTCGCTTTCTTCTTGAGATTATCCATGAATCCTTTCATGACCATCACCTCTTTGCCTATTCTTCACTTCTGGTGGTATTTAAAGGTTTGCGATGGTTGGGCTAATATGAAACCCTCTGTTAGAAATCAATAGTTTTAAGTAGCAGTTCTCGTCGATAAATAGTAACGAAATACTGATTTTGTCGACGAGGTGACTGCTAAATGAAGATAATACAGAACAAGTTTAAGAAAGTTGCTGATTTTTGCTATGAATTATTCAGACTTTCTGAGCTTCCTTTGCATTTTAGCAAATTTTCGAACAAGTTGTATTCGAATTTCAAGCATCTTTTCCTGCTTGTTTACAAGCAGTTTCGTAAGTTCACTTACGAAGAACTGCTTACGGATATCGCTGGGAACAGCGATATCAGAGTGTATTTGGGGTTGAACAAGCTTCCTCATTACACTACGTTGATCAAGTTTGCTCAACGGCTGCCTATGCTTGTTCTTGACAAGCTCGTTCTCGCGTTCAAGAATTTCATCCCAAATTCTGAGAAAGTCGCGATTGACGCAACTGGTATCAG
>JAHIVG010000091.1 GCA_018816705.1 Nanobdellota archaeon | reverse complement strand
TATAAAATAAAATTATTAGGATTGCCGTGCATCATGATGTCAGGGGCTTTCTGCGCGTCATCAAGTGGCGCGTCACCGGTCTCTCCAATCCTGTTGCCATCAAACCTCTTACTTCCATCCGGCAGCGGAATCGGATAACCTTCGCTGTCGATCCCTATCGTTATATGAAGGTCCTTTTCTAGAATCCATGATATCCTCTCATAATCCTTACCAGCATAAAGCAAGGTGTGGACACCTCCATTCACCGGGTCCTCAACATCAATCATTATCAATTCTGGATCATTTTCTCTTCTTATGATCGAAAATCCTGCATAATCCCAATCTTCAAATAATCTCTGAATGTTTTGATTATTCTCTTGATATGCAACAGCTAATCCGTCTTTATATACCCGGACTGCGTTTTGAGCTATCACTGAATCATCAGGCGGTGGAGGTGTGGTCGCTGTTTCCTTAGAGCAGCCTCCAAATGTTAATCCAAGAGCTGGAACCAATACAGAATAAATCAAAGGATTTCGAATTCCCAATTTTCCTTCAAGTGACATGTAACCACCTCGGAATAGGTGGTAAGCATAATTGATATAAATAATTTGTTAAAAGTTTATCAGAAAACCTTAAATATCAGCCACCATTAACCAGTGGGTATGGGATTGGAAAGTGCTTAGGGATTGACACCAAAGGAATTCATTCTTGAACATATTGGAGCGCTGCTAGGCAGGGACGTTGTGATAGAATGCGGCGAACCTGGAGAAGACAATTACAGGGTGATATTCGGCGCACATCTTGATGGCATAAGGATGACTGATGGTGATTTAGAGATCTCTCTGCACAGGAGCTTTCAGACCGGATTGATATCCTTAAACAATTCGTTCGTCGGCGGACACCCCAGCACATACTTCGGTATAGCATCACGTTACAATACACCCACTCCTGATGAACGCCATCTAGCTGAGTATAATGTTATTGTAAAAAGCAAAGATCTGTCCAGTTTCAGAGCGCATGACACAAAAGTGACATTCGAAGAGATAACGAGACTCTACCTCTGCCCGGAAAGACAGCCTGCCGAAGTGAAGAGTTGATAATTTCCCGCTCCATTTGGATGTCGCCTTAATTTCCGATACCTTTATTAATGGAACCCACTCGATTTCTATAGGTGTAAAGAGGTGGCTGAAGACATTCTCGCAGGGATGGAAGCCCAGTTGGATGAGATAGAGACAGGGCTGTCGTATTACAAGGAGCTCTCGAAGAAGTTCCCTAAGGACCACGAGGAGCTTGAACGGCTGGTCTACAAGGCCGAATTCATAAAGGAACACGTGCTAAGGCAGCTATACTTACTGCGGAAGCACACGACGCAGGTGAAGGATGGACGTCACTAGGGTAAAAGACCTTCTGGAAGAGGTAAGGGTCTACCAGAGCTACAAGAAAGACCTGCTGTCAGCCATGAAGAGACTCTGGAACGACTATCATGGCAAGAAGATAGACTATTTCACCTACAAGGAACGCCTGGACAAGCTGCTGAGAGGCAGGACCAAGCAGGAAGTGATCGGCTACTATGATTCCTATATCAAGACGCTGCTGGCTCAGGTAGAGGAGCACACAGCAGAGATGTTCTACACCCTGTACAATGACCAGAGCTTCGACAGGCACAAGGAGGCCTTGAAACAAGGCCCTAAGGAGAAGAAGCCAAGCCTCATCGATACCTATGTCAAGAAGAAGACAGAAGAGCCCCTGCCTCAAGTCAAGATAGAAGAAGTGCCGGTCGAGATAGAGGAGAAAAAGCCTGAGAAAGAGCCAGAGGAGGAGATTCCTGAGGCCCCGAAGCTTCCCGGACCAAAGGAAGAGCACAAGCCGCTGATGGTCTCGATAGGAGAGGGATGGAACAATCTGATCAAAAGCATCAAGGAGGCGCTACGAAAGCCATTCAAGGCTGACAAGAAAACAAAGAAAGAACCCCCCATGCCCTGGCTGAAGGCAGAGAAGCCCTCTATCAAGGACAAGATGACAGAGCCATTGAAGAAGGTCGAGAAAAGGGTGGAAGAGAAGATACCGACAGAGGAGATAAAAGAGCTGTTCACATTCGACTTCGTCAAGAGGTTCTTCAGGAGGAAAAGCGAAGATTCCATCATAGGGGAGACCACAGAGCTCGAACCGGCACTGGTCAGCATAAGGAAGGTAAGGGAAGTGTCGCCATTCGAGGAAGAGGAGGCAGACATAACCGGGACGCTGCTGAAGCAGGAAGCGAAGAAGATCAGGGGCATCCTCAAGAACAGGCCCAAGATATCCATCTACGAGCCGTCTTCATTAGGGTCATTGGCAAACCTCACCGTCCGCCAGATAAGCCTGTTCTTCATCGAGAACTTCCCAGGGCTGTTCAAGTCGCTGTACAACAACCTGCGTGCTGCCAACATAAAGATCCTCTCCAACACTTACGTCAACATAATCGTGCTGCTGGTCCTCGTGGCCCTCTCATTATCGACAGTCGTCTTCGTCACCGCTTTCACCATAACCTCCAAGAGCCTGGTCCAGGGACTGACGAGAGGCCTTTTCACAGCCGTGATGATAGCCTTCTTCACAGCGGTGTTCTTCTTCTACTATCCATCCATGAAGATAAAGCAGAGGAGGCGGAGCATAAACACCAACCTGACGTTTGCCATAAACCACATGGCGGCAGTAGCGGGCTCAGGAGTGAGCCCAGTGGCAATGTTCAGGCTGATAGCCGATGCCAAGGAATACGAGGAGATATCTGTCGAGATAGAGAAGGTGGTCACGTTCATCGACCTGTACGGCTACGACGTCATGACCGCGATAAAGGCTGTTGCGGCCACCGGACCCTCACCCGAGCTGTCAGAGTTCTTCAGCGGCTTCGTAGCTACCATAGAGACAGGAGGTGACCTGAAGAGTTTCCTGCGACAGAAGGCAGACGAGGCCATGCTCAACTACCGCCTCGAGCGCCAGACATACCTGGAGACCATATCGACATATACAGACGTGTACACAGGCATATTGATAGCCTCGCCACTGTTCTTCGTCGTCGCGTTGACACTAGTGAATATGCTCGGCGGCAAGATAGGAGGCTTCAGCATAAGCTCAATAATGATATTCGGCACCTACGTGATTATACCCCTGCTCAACATAGGGTTCCTGATATTCATAGAAGCGACACAGCCAGAGGTCTAGATGAGATTCAAGAAGAGCTACTGGATAGGGATTGCGATCGGAGCATTCATACTGCTCGTTGACTTCGCGGTTTATTACAGGACACCGTTCTTCATACCCCTGATAATCGTTGCGATAACCGTGACGTGGACCCAGTACTGGGTAGATTTCTTCCTAGAGAACCAGAGGTCGAAGCTGTACGAGGCCAAATTCCTCGAGTTCGTCAGGAACATGACCTCTGCTGTGAAGTCAGGCATGCCCATCTCACGGGCGATAGTGCACGTCAGCAGGAACGACTACGGCCCGTTCTCGAGATTCGTGCGCAAGCTGGCAAACCAGATTGAATGGGCCATCCCGCTGCACAGGTCAATGGTCAACTTCGGCAACGCAACAAGGAACAACGTGATAAAGAGGGCCATCTCCACTGTCATCGAGGCCGAGAGATCGGGAGGGAACATGGAGGACGTCCTCGAGTCAATAACCCAGAGCCTGGTGGAGATAAAGAAGATAAAGCTAACAAGGAAGGCTAACATCCAGTCGCAGATAATCCAGTCATACATCATATTCTTCGTATTCATCGGCGTGATGGTGGTCATACAGAACATGCTCATACCCTACCTGGGTGGGCTGGAGCAGGGGGTGTCTGACGCATCGATCGTATCCGGATTCAACCTGGAGGAGAAGGTCAATATCAATTTCTCATCGCTCTCAAGCTTCATATTGTCTGTCATAGACTGGTTCGGGTCATTGAAAGGGATACTCCTCATGCTGTCGCTCGTCCAGGGCTTCTTCGCAGGTCTGGTGCTGGGCAAGCTCTCAGAAGGGGATCTCAGCTCAGGCCTGAAGCACAGCCTCATACTGATGACCACAGCTTTCTTCGTCATGTCGCTCTCACAGGGGTTCGGAGGATGATTGAGCCACCGAAACCCATAAATAGCCTGAAGCAATGCCCTATCACTATGAGGATAGCGCTATTGGCGGTGTTGATATGCGTGTTGCCTTGTGCGGTAGCGCTGGAAGAGAGCGCTGAGCTGAGCTTCACACCCAGTCAGGCAGCCGTCTTCACGCCGGAATCCTTCGACATGCCCTTCTCAGAGATAAGGATCCTAGCTGAATACTCTGGTGAGGCCTCAGTGAGAGCGACGACAGCGCCATCTGAGCCGGTTGACGATATCCTCTACAGCTACCTGACCATCAGGTCCGGGGTGGAGCAATATGACCACTCGCTCAAGGTCCAGCTCAGGGTAAACCATGACTTCATGCGGGAGAACAACCTTGACGAGCACAACATAGCAGTATTGCAGCTGGACAGGACGTGGAAGCCCATAAAGAGCGACTTCATCGTCTACCAGGGCAGCTATTACTATTACAACATAACCCCTGACTTCGGGACGATAGCGGTCGTGGGAAGGCCAAAGCACGAAGTGAGATTAGGCAGCTTCAAGAGCGAAGTGGGTCCAGGAAGGACAGTCAGCATCCCTGTCAGGTTCAGCAACATGGGCGAGAGGAACATCACCTACGCATTAAGCATCCAGAGCTCGGAGGAGTTCGCCGACTTCAGCTTCGACGAGCAAAGGATTACGGTCCCGGCTGGAGGGAGCAGGCAGGTCATGGCAGACGTAATGGTACATGAGGGCACACAGCCATCGATCTACAGCGCTGCCCTGTTCATCAACTCAAACACCAAGAGCTGGAGCTTCCCTTTAGCCATAGAGGTCACCTCCCAGGTCGCTGGGGAAGAGCCGTTGGTATCACTCGAGAACAGCCCGGAATCAATCGGCCCCGAAGGCAGCCAGGTCATGCTGAGACTGGACAATCCGATGGAGATAAGCCAAAGGCTGATAGTCAGCGTGCTAGACGGCTGGGCTGATGTCTCTATCACGCCTGGAAACCTTATACTGCTCGGACCAGGAGAATCCGAAGAGGTGAAGATAGGCATCATCCCGAGGGAGAGCGGTCAGAAGGAACTGACTGTGAAAGTCACGGCCCAGGGCGAGGACATATTCGAGGAGGTATTGACGTTCAAGACAGAAGGCAAGAAGAGACCTTTGCCGCTCATGTATATAATAATGATAATCATAGGGCTCATCGTCGCTGTGATATTGATGAGGCTGATACTGAGGCCTCCCAAGCAAGAGGTCAGGATACGCTCGATCAGAGGTGGTCATGTTGAGGAAGAAGATAATAATAGGTAATTGGAAGATGAACAAGCCGCCCTCCAAGGCGAAGATATTAACCAAAGCGCTCTCGTTCGCAGTGCCGGAAGACAGGGAAGTCGTAATATGCCCTCCGTTCGTATCGCTCGATGTGGTGAAGAAGATGCTCAAGGGCAGGAAGATAAAGCTCGGTGCGCAGAACATGTATTTTGAGGAGTCTGGGGCATATACTGGGGAGATCTCAGCATTGATGTTATCAGAGATGGGGGTAAGCCATGTATTGGTCGGGCATTCTGAGCGCAGGGCGATATTCCATGAGACCAACAAGGAGATAAACAAGAAGCTCAAGATCGCGCTGGAATACAAGTTCACGCCTGTGTTCTGCGTCGGTGAATCGCTTGAGGAACGCGAGGGCCATATGACAGAGAAGGTCATCGAGAGGCAGCTGCGCGAGGGCCTTGACGGCCTGAAGAAAAGCGATGTCTTGAAGATGGTGATTGCTTATGAGCCAGTGTGGGCTATCGGTAGCGGACAGACAGCGACGGCTAAGCAAGCAGTGGAGGTACACAAGCATATACGCGCTTTCCTCTCCCGGCTATACGACAAGGAGCTATCAGAAGAGATCAGGATCATCTACGGTGGGAGTGTCAAGCCTGACAATGTGGACGAGCTCATGTCAAAGCCGGACATCGACGGCGTGCTGCCCGGCGGAGCTTCGTTGGATGCTGCGAAGTTCACCAGGATAGTGGGTTTCAAGGCGAAGTAGCATGGAGCTCGTCAAGGAAGCGGAGACATTCTTCAAGGAAAATATCCCTGAGAGCAGGGACTCTTATGTCACGCATGTCTCGCTCGTCCGCAGATATGCGATGATGCTGGCTACAGAGTATGATGCTGATCCTGTTGTCGTCGAGGTGGCAGCCCTGTTGCATGATGTGGGCGCTGATGCAGGCCCGGTGCACGCGCAGAAGAGCGCAGAGATGGTCGAGGGATTCCTATCAGGGCTGGGCGTTGAGGATAAGTTGAAGAAGAGGATACTCTCTGCCATAAGGAACCACTCCATGAGCAAGGAAGGCGGATTATGGGTCGAGGATGTGCCGATAGAAGACCAGGTCATACGGGACGCGGACGCCATAGCCTTCCTCAAGGACGAATTCAGGCATTTCTACAAGAGGAAGATGGAGTCTTGCTCGGCAGCAGATGCGAAGAAGTATATAATCAAGGAGGTCAAGGGCATGCTCACCAAGGTCAAGACCGAGAAGGGACTGGAGCTGGCGAAGAAGCTGCAGAAAGAAGCGCTGGAAGAGATAAAGGCCTTTTAGGGTATCTGCACATAGAGCTTGTGGACGCGGCCACTAACGGTTGGATCAGGATTAGTCGGCTCGTAGTATTGCCATCGATTCTTCAGAGGGTTGTATGCCTTTATCTTCAAATCGTATATGTAAGTCCCTGTCTCAGCGCCCTTGGCCGGCACAATTCCGATTGAGAAGGATTTCATCTTGTTCTTCAGTATTGATGTGCCGGAAGCTGCCGTAGGAGCTGGAGAATCTACCCATCTTGTATTCTCCAATGTCCTTATCCAATTGTCTGGATAACCTTCTTGAGCAGAAGCTGGTACAGTAATCGTTGTACGGCTCTTATCGATAGCTGACTTGAATTCGATCTCTAGAAGGAAATTGTGGCTTGTTGCATCATCAGGTACAAGAGATGTTGGATTACCAAGAGTAGCTTCATAACTAAAATCCGCCTTATTAACGACCCCGACAGGAAAGATGCGCATGTCGCCGGGCTTGACCTCGCGGGTGGTGTATGGTATGGCCACCAGCTTGCTCGGGTCCATGAGCATGCGCTCGAGCTGCTTCTCTGTTGCGGCATCCACCTCGGATATCTTGTCCTCCATGCCCCGGAATATCGTCCGGGCGAAGTACAGGCCGAAGGCGAGCACAGCGACGGAGATTATTATTATGACTATGAAGCTCATGGACAGCTCTATCGCACCTCTCTTATCTCTTCGCATCATAGATGTGGACGTCCCGTTGCGGGAACGGTATGATTATCTTGGCCTTGTTAAGGTCGTTATATATCTTGGTCAGCACCGTATCCTTGTAATTGTACCTCTCCGAGATGTGCTCGACCCAGAAGAACGCCTTGAAGAGCAAGGCGGAATCGCCTAGGTCGCGGAAGGAGACCTTGGGCGCGGGCTCCTTCATGACACCTTTGGTAGAGGTTATCGCCTTCATGACCGTCTTCTTCACCTTCTCCACATCGGAGCCATAAGCGACGCCGAACATTATCGTGACCCTTGCGGTGGTGTCCGGCTGGGCCCAGTTTATGAATGCGGTGTTCGCAAGGACGCCGTTGGGATAGATGAGCATCTCATGGTCGAAAGTCAGTATCTTCGTGGCCCTGAGGCCGATGTCATGTATCTTGCCGACATCGTTGCCTACCTTGACTATGTCGCCGACCTGTATTGTGCGGTCAAGTATCAAGGAGATGCCGCCGAATATGTTGCCGAGAGAGTCCTTCACTGCGAAGCCGATGGCGATGCCCGCTATTCCCAGCCCTGCCAGGGCCGGACCTATCTGCACGCCCCATTCCGCCAGGATTATTATGAATGCTATCACCCATACAGCGGCCTTGGAGAACTTGTGGAACAAGGGCAGGAGCTCATCATCTAAGTGGCTCTTGGTCCTCTTGGCCCATAGCTTGCCCCAGAAGTCTATCATCCCGTCGATGACCACCATTACTATGTAGGCCGCTATCAGGATTATTATGGTATCGTTGATGTGATAGATTATCTCGACCAGCCTGTCTACCAGCCCAATGACCTCTATGGCCAGCCGAATGCCGATGAATATCAGGATCCAGGTAAGAGGCTTGTGGGTGTGCTCGACTATGTAATCGTCCAGCTTGTTCTTCGTGCGCCTGGTGAACTGCAGGACTATCCTCTCTGTTAAGAAGACAACTAGCTTAGATAGCATTGTGAACAGTATGATGAACAGCAGTGCGTAGATGTAGTTGTTCTCCACGAATGTGAGCCCGTGTCCTACGAGCCACTGCCTGAGCCCCTCTACCAATACCATAAGGCAGAATTACGACTAGGGATATATAAGGTTTTTGGTGGGTAAGGCTCTGTCCTAAGTCTAGCGACTCGGTCGCGCTGAATGTTGCTTGACCTCTTTTCCCGCCTCGCCCTGGCAGGGCGGGAAAAGAGAATCTGCCTGCAAACGAGGAAGGCAAATTGACACTTAGGACAGAGCCGGTGGGTAAAGGCATACGCTCTCCCTAAAGAATTAAGCCCCTGTAATCACAGTCCTGCAACTCACCGGCATCTTGCAGGAGAAGCGTCGCAGAGCATCCTTTGCAGTGGCGACATGCTGCTTGTTCACCTTCAACGTGACCAATACCTGGCCTTCCTTGACCTGGGCAGCCGCCCCTATAGCCTTGCCGAAAGACTTCTTCATGCCCGTGCTCATACGGTCTGCTCCGGCTCCGGCTGCCAAGGGGTTCTCCCTCAGTATGTGGAACGGGTAGATGCGGATCTTCATGTGGAAGGACTCCTTGCCGACGTCCTTCTCAAGCAGCCTGTTGGCTGCCTGCCTGCCTGATTCGATGGCATTATGCCTTATCTGCCTCTTGTCCTTGCTCAGCAGCTCCAGCGTGACCTGGAAGTCCTTCTTGCAGTCTCCCATCTCGAATCGCACAATCTTTATGTTTGGATTAGCTCGGACGTAGGCCTTCTTCCTGTACTTGGAAATCCTAGTATAGGGTCTTTCCACTTTCTGGTATGCTGAAAACTTCCTTAGCTTTGCCATACGTGCTGTGGAGCAGGGAAGTATTTAAAAAGCTTTTGGTGGGAAACTAAGGTCTTGGCCATAGCTTGACAGTCGGCAAAATGGCAGAGACCCTATGGTCATCATAGGTCGACCCGACCAGCCTATAGCCTTCTCGATCAGGTTTAATTAGGTTCATTCTCCTTGCGATAAGTGTAGCATTCAAAAGGTGATCAACATAAGGCTCTCTCCAACGTTGGTTGATGTGATTTTCATTATAATGGTGCTTCAAAAGCTCCAATAGCTGGTCAGGTTCGAGATCATTGATAAATTTGAGCTTCGGATAACTTTTTAATATCATCTTGGCTATCTTTGCCGGGTCCGCATGTCTTCGATTGATCATCCTACCAAATTCTGCGATTGCACGCTTCCTGGATATTTGGCTCATGCTTCCATCCTGGCAGATGCCATACAGGTCGTGAGGAAAGCTCTTAGTGGGCCAAGCAACGTCCGCAGCCATGCATGCGATATTGAAGTAATTGGGGTCAAAAGGGTCATAACCCTCATTTTTCTGCCTGAAATCGCCTGAACTAACGTTAAATGAAGCCTGCTGAAAGCCCTCTTCCGTCCAAACGAACAGGGGGGAAGCATCTGACTCCTCTGCATCGGTTTTGACCCTATTTGTGACTTGCATCAATTCGACATAGAAACCAGCATCGTGCTCGCCGATCATGTAGGCCATCACTTCGCCAAGGGCACAGAGATATCCTGAGAGGGTTTCGGGGCGCCACCCGTCTAGATATCTGTCGATATTGATTATATGAGGGGCTCCTGCTGCTGCCATCTTGCCAAGAGCGCCTTTCACATCCAGATTGTCATATATTTTTATTCGCTTTATACTTCTACCGAGCCTATCTTCAAGATATTCCTTGGCCCTGATCTGGACAACCGGAACCTCAGTCAAAAAGCTTTTCATAACACTCACTATCGCCGAGTAGATATATATCGTTTTTATGTTTTTCCATGCCAAAAATTAATAAACACTGGTTGAATACCCTGAGAAATGATGGATAGCAAGAGCCGGGAAAAGCTAAAAGCGTTGAACAATCCGCAAGTCATCAAAATCGTCGAGAAGTATGTCAAACTCTGCAAGCCTGCCAAAGTTACCGTGCTGACTGATTCTGATGAGGATATCGGATATCTGCGTCAGGGAGCGCTTCGTGAAGGGGAAGAGGCCGAATTGGCGATGGAAGGCCACACCATCCATTTCGACGGATATGATGACCAGGCCAGGGACAAGGAGCATACGTGCGTGATGCTGCCAAAAGGCAAAGGCATGTCAAAGGCAATATCCGCTGTTGACAAGGAGACAGGGCTGAAAGAAGTGCTCGGCCTGATGGACGGCATAATGAGAGGCAAGGAGATGCTTGTCTGCTTCTTCAGCCTCGGACCCAGGGATTCAGAATTCACAATACCTGCTCTGCAGATAACAGACTCATTGTACGTAGCCCACAGCGAGACCATACTCTACAGGCCAGGATATGATGAGTTCAAGCGATGCGGCGACAAGTTCTTCCATTTCATACACTCAGCAGGCGAGCTGACAGAAAGGCAGACCTCAAAGAATATCGATAAACGCCGAGTGTACATGGACCTGGAAGACGAGCGGGTCTTCACTATCAACAACCAATATGCAGGGAACTCTGTAGGTCTCAAGAAGCTGGCGCTGAGGCTGGGCATAAGCAAGGCCCACCGGGAGGACTGGCTCTGCGAGCACATGCTGGTAATGGGTGCCAAGAGGAAAGGCAGGACAACGTATTTCACTGGGGCATTCCCCTCTGGCTGCGGTAAGACCTCTACTGCCATGATCCCTGGGCAGAGCATAGTGGGTGATGACATCGCATACCTCCGTGCAGGGAAGGATGGCAGGTGCTATGCTGCCAACGTGGAGCAGGGCATATTCGGCATAATACAGGATGTGAATCCAGTGGATGACCCATTGATAAATCAGACCCTGACGAGCCCGCGCGAGGTCATTTTCTCAAACGTTCTGATCAAGGAAGGGAGGCCGTACTGGCTCGGCATGAAGAAAGAGCTGCCTGACTCGGGGATGAACCATTGGGGAAGCTGGAAGAAAGGCCAGAAGGACGATTCCGGCAAGGAGATACTGCCGTGCCATAAGAATGCCAGGTACACGATAAGATTGCAGGAACTGGACAACATCGACCCTGACTGGGATAGTGGAGTGCCGATCTCGGGGATAATCTACGGCGGCAGGGACTCAGAGACGAATCCGCCCGTAATCGAGACTTTCTCCTGGCCGCACGGTGTCTTCAACGGCGCTGCTTTGGAGTCAGAGACCACAGCCCAGACCATAGGCAAGGAAGGCCAGCTCAAGCACGACCCTATGGCAAACATTGACTTCCTAGTGATACCCTTGGGTGTGTACATCAATAATCACCTGAAATTCGGCGAAAGGCTGGACAAGGAGCCGAAGATATTCGCGACGAACTATTTCTTGAAGGAAAATGGTAAATTCATGAACGAGAAAGTGGACAAGAAGGTCTGGCTGATGTGGATGGAAGGCCGGGTGCATGATGAATTTGAGGCAATAGAGACTCCTATCGGACTGATACCGAAGTATGAGGACATCAAGCAGTTGTTCAAGGAGATATTCAAACGGGAATATACGAAGGAAGACTATGAGAAGCAGTTCTCCATCCGGGTAGAGAAGCTCCTTGCAAGGCTGGACAGGATAGAGGCCATCTACAAGGCAGAGAAGGACGTTCCTGAATTGTTCCATGAGCATATAGAGCAGCAACGGCAGCGGTTGTCAGCGGCACAGAAAGAGCATGGGAAGAGCGTGATTTCTCCCTTCTTATTTCAAATTGAAAAGACATAAATACAGGGGAACAACCTACACCTGGAACATGGTAGAACCGCAAATATTGCCCGAAGCCATAGAGTCTGGGGAGACTGACGATCCTAGGCCTGCCTACAGGTTTGATTTTTTAGAGGCCTATAAGAAAGTACATGAAAGAGTCGTCAACCTTAACTCATCAATATTAGGCTTGATCGGTATCGTAGCTATTCATAAGGCAAATAGTCCCGGAGCGGAAGGTATCAATGCTGACATTGGAAATGCCCTGGGGATAGCTTTGATATCTTTAATCCCCATCTACAGGTCAGATGCGTCCCTTGAAAGGGATTCACACTATTTCTTTGGGATGGTCCAGGAATTGTATGCCTCAAACCCGGGCGAGATGACAATCAGGCATGCCTAGGAGTATCTTCGAATTTGCAATAATTTGCTATTTTATAGTAGTATCAAAATAGAAAGATTTATATACCTGGTATTTATCATGACAAGTATGATAGAAAATAATATTATTTATGGCAATCAAGAAACTGAATATATTGACCCGATCAACGAACTTAAGAGAGATATACAAAATGAATTGAAAGAAATGGAACTTAGTGAAAAAAGATTAATCAACCTTGGTTCATTTGTTCTTGGTTTGATTGGACTCTCGGGTCTTGATATCATAGGAAAGAACCAAGGAACAATCCAAGATTATATCGGATGCGCACTTGCAATCAGTCCATTCTTCTCAATTCCGATATTTAGGGCTGCAATACAGGAAAATCCTGGAAGATTTTACAGGCTTGTCGAGGAATCATATTCCTCAAACCCTGGCGAGATGATGATACGGCACGTCTAAGTGCAAAGCATGTGCAGCTTCTTCAGCTCTTGGGCTTTCTTGATCTCTAAAGCGATGCGCTCGCCGTAGCTCATGCTCTCGCCGTATAGGTAGCCGGTGTGAGGGGTGAACCTCGTGCCAGGAGAGCCAGGGATCCTCATCGAGACGTCAAAGCAGACAAATTCTTCCCCGCCCTCTTCAGCTGCTATCGCGCCCTGCAGGGCGAACGGACCGATAATGCCAGGGGAATGCTCTCTCGCTGTTATCGCGACGAAGCGCTCTCCTGCAGCAAAGGCCTTCTCCAGGAGGGATTCCTTCGTGGTGCAGGTTATGTGGCCTGTCTCGATGTATTTCGGCTTGACATGCTTCAGCAGCTCCAGCTGCTCGTCTGCCGGCAGGCGCAGTATGCCGTCGAGATTCGTCTGGCGCCGGGTGTCTGTGCCCATGAGCTCCAGCTCATTCGTGAGCGGCGACCAGAAGTAATTGAAATTGATCTGGGCTCCTGCGATGAACTCCTCGATGACAGCCTTGTCCAAAGCTTCCTGGGTAATCCTGCCTTGGTCCAGCAGGTCTTTCGACTTCTTTTCGTAGTCTTCAGCTGACCGGGCGAAGAAGAAGGCCCGCTCATAACCCCTAGCAGCTTCAGCGACTTTCACTAAAGTGAGACGGTCTATCTCCTGGGGAGACCCGAATATCTTCGGCATGCGGATGCCGGCCTGCTTCAATAGGAAGTACTGGTTCTTGGGCTGGTCCCTCTCCTCGAGCTTGACAAGCTGCCTGGTGCCGAAGATCGGCACCTTGAAGTTGTTCTCTATCTCATCGAAGTCGAAGTACACCCAGAAGTATCGGTTGTGGACGAATATCGTGTTGCGTTTCCTCAGTTCTTCCTGGACCTCCTTGTTGACGATATCAGAGAACTTCGGCAGGATTATCGTGTCGTCGACACAGCCCTTCCCTTGCCTGGTCTTGTAATACCTGCTGTAGGTCTTGTCACGGCCCTCCTGGCAGACAGCGAGGGTCCTGAAGCCGTGCTTCTTCGCTCCCCTGCATACATCCAGGGCAGAATGGCCTCCTAGGACTCCTATGGTAAGGTCATCAGTGTCATATCTCTTGAGGACCGCGTGTATGTCCTTCTGGCGTATCATGAAAGAAAGAAGAATGAGGTGGTTTAAATACCTTTTGAGATAGTCCTCATGGCGTTCTTGAATGAGACGACATCAAGGTCGCTCTTCCTATAAGCCCTACAGACGGCCCTGTATTCTTCATCGAATCTCACAAGGTCATGCGGCTTGAGATAGGACGCGTTATCGCCGAATGACTCCAGGAATTGTCGCGCCCTATCGGGATGGCCGTCTGAGAAGAACGCGTTGGCCATAACGAGATTCATCAATGCACTGCATCGTAGACCACCTACACTTTCACGGAGGGCTTCAAATATATTATAGAGAGGTTTGAAAAACCCTTCTGCCTTTTAATTCATTGAACCGATTTTGTTTTCAAAATCGATAAGTATTTATACTTGTTTGTCGACGGTAATCACATGAATTTTTTTGAGGTGATTCCAATTGAGCTTTAACC
>JAHIVG010000090.1 GCA_018816705.1 Nanobdellota archaeon | reverse complement strand
CTAGACTTTCTGAAGTTTCCTTTTAAATAGAAAAATAGAAGTAGTATTTGCCTCATTGTTTCTTTGACTAGGAAAAATGAAACAAATACTACCCAAACTAAAAGAACTTGACAAGCATTTAAGCTTTGCGAAAAAAGCGTTCACAAAGAACGGGTTTCGTCATGCGACACAATACATCAACGGTCTTATTACTCTCAACAAGAAGACAGTTAAACAAATAAGCAGAGCGTCTATCGAAGAGAAACATCATTCAGCGGTTAGCAGAATATTGACAGAAGCTCATTTCAAGCAGGAACTGCTTGAGCAGAGGTATTTGAAAAAAATCAGATACATCTGTAAAGGTCAGATTATCTCATTGTTGTTTGACGACACACTCGTTGAAAGAGAAGGGAAGAAAATAGAAGAAACACAATTTCACAAAGATCATTGTAATAATGGTTTCGTTATGGGACATCAATTCTTCACTGCACTTATTCACACACCAATTCTACAACTTCCTTTATTCCCTAAGCTATATTCAAAGAATACTGACTCAAAAATTGAAATGGCGCGTGATCTCATCGACCAAGTCGTCGCAGCTTTGCCGCTACATACCGTGCTCTTTGACTCATGGTATTCTGACAAAAAGCTCATCAACAAATGCACGACGAAGAGAATAAAAGTTGTTTGCGGAATTAAGACAAACAGAAAAATATGCAAAGAAAAAGGAGTGTGGGAATCACTTTCAAAATTCTCTAAAAATGTTAGCAAAAAAGACTTACAGACTTATTTTATCGACGAGATAAAATACAAAATAGCAACATACAAAGTAAAACTTAAAGGAATTCCAAAAGTCAAAATGCTCGTGTCTCATGAATGGAACGAGAAAAAGAGAAAGTGGAATGATCCATTCCACTTAATCTCCACAAACGTACGTGACACAACTGTACAGATTATCCGACAATATCGTATTCGATGGTTCATTGAAACATACCACAGAGACATCAAACAGAACTTAGGATTTGCACAAGTGCAAATGAGAAAAAAAGAAGGGATTGTTCGTCACACAATCTTTGTTTCTCTGGCCTACGCAATCCTAAAAATGTTTATGTTTTTACGAGGGATGACGATGACTATTGGAGAATGCTGCGCGTATGTTCAGGATAAAGGAATGGATGATTTCATTCGTGAAATCATTGAGATTGACAGCAAGGAAGAGAGAATAAACTTCTTTCAGGAGGTATTTATAAGCAGAACTGCGAAAGTCTAGTGACAAGGAAAGGTTTAAATAGGATACGGATAAATTGAAATCTGTTAAAAGAGGTGCATTGTGTGGCCGTTTAAGAAGAAAGGCGCTGAGTCTGGAAAGACGGAAGAAGAAGCAGGTGGCGAGGAAGATGGGGCCAAGGGGGAGAAGGCCGCCATCCCTGCTGATGCCGACCTGAAGACACAGGTCAGCATGCTTTCTGTACAGATCACGAAGATTGAGGCGACCATGGAATCGTTCGCCGAGATAAGGAAATCTTTCACCGAGAGGTTCGCGACGATAAACGAGCAGATAGGCGAGATACGCGGCCAGGTGATGGACACCAACCGTAACATGGGTATGCTCGAGGTAAAAGCGACCAAGGCAGCAGACCTCGTCGAGTCGGTCCAGCCCGACAAGCTGATGATACAGGTCCAGAAGGGGGACGGTAAGATCGAGGGCATCAGGGCCATGGTCGAAGCGAAGGATGCCATGATGCAGAACATCATGGAGCAGCTGCGCACGATGAGGAACCAGGTGAACGTGTTCAAGGGGGTCTCACAGATCGTCAAGCTCAATGAGGAGCTGAAGGATGAGATAATGGGTGCCAAGCGCATCGTGGCCCAGGTCGAGCAGCACTCGGACAAGGTGGAGAACGTCTTCGTCGAGAGCCAGAAGGCCTTCCAGGAGTTCAACGAGTTCGCTTCTACCCTTGAATCCCTGAAGGGTGACATAAAAGAGGTGCAGGGCAAGGCCGACAAGACTGAAGTGACTGCAGGCGCCGCCTTGAAGAAGAAGGATTTTGAGGACAGGATAAAGAAGACCGAGGCCAACTTCAAGAAGATGAAGAAGCTCGCAGATTCTATAGAGAAGGCCTATGGCCTGATGGACAACAAGTTCAAGGAGCTGAAGGGGGAGCTGAAAGGGGCGTTCGATGACAGGCTGAGCAGGGCAGAGATCCTCTCCAAGGCCTTCGCGCAGATGCTTTCCGAAAACCCTTCCTTGGCCAAGGGCCTCGACCTGTCTGAATTCATCGGCAAGGGCGGCGACGCGAAAGAAGGTGAAGATGGGAAAGAAGGCGAAAAGCCTGCCGAGGGAGCCGAAGGTGGGGATGCCGGTGAAGGGGGCGGAGACGCTCCTGCCAAAGGCGGAGATGGCGGGGATGCTGACGGTGCTGCGCCAGCAGAAGGCGAAGAGAAGAAAGAAGGGTAATTCTCGCAAAACCTAAAGATTTATATATTCCTGATTAGACAATGTAGATAGTATTATACATTGTAGATACTAAGCGTGTGAAGATTAATGGTGGAATTAGAAAAAGAGGGTACAATCAATCCATCCTATTCTCTAAACCGAAGAGTGGTCCGCAACGGCCTGTTCCAGGACATAAGGAAGGATCTCGGCAGGGCAGATGACCAGCAGTACGTCCACCCTGTGCACGTCTTCAAGATACTCGGATTCAGGTCTTCTATTGTCCAGAGCGGCAACAGCCCGCTGTGCGCCATCGTCCGCTACTTGAAAGACAGCATCGGCCTGAGGTTCTGCGACATCGCCATGCTGATCTGCAGGAAGCACAACACTGTGATGACTGCATATTACCGTTCCAGTGAGCAGCCTCCCCCCCAGAAGGCGCCTGTTGTACCTTTCTCCCTCCTGGCAAGGCTGACAGTCTTCGAGGCCGCTGTATTCTCTCTGTACAATCACAGATACAGCTGCGCAGAGATAAGCAACATCCTGAGGAAGCCGCCTCCATCGATCCATACAGTCCTGAAGAGGGCGCTTGGCAAGGGGCCGGAGCATCCAGAAGTGGCATGCGACGTAGAGGTGCTGCGCAACCTCAGCGGTCCGAAGCTTGAGATCGGAAAGATAATCGAGAACATATCGAGCTTGAGAGGCTATGAAGATGTCGACTAGGAACAAGATACTGCTGATGATTGCGGTACTGGCCTTGTGCGTATTGTTCGGCATGCTCTTCGAGTCGAAATGGATGACCCTCACGGGCTTCTCGATGAAAAGCGCCGGCGCGATCGGCATTATACAAGGAAATGAGAAAAGCATCTAGGCAAGGACAGGGAAACATACTGCTGTTGGTATTGATAATGCTGCTCTGCATACTCATCGGCATGTTCTTCGAGTCGAAATGGATGATGATTACAGGGTACTTCGTGAGGGGCGAGAACATCTCGAGCTCAATAGAGTACGACACCATGTTCCAAGAGGACGAGAACATCACGATAGCGTTCGAGGAGGTGCCGACCTCCATCAGGCTGTCAGGCACGGTCGTGCATGACGGTGAGGCAAGGGTGTATGTCGACAACGGCATGGTGAGTTTCCTGGTCATGGACAGTTCCTTGCTGCCGGGAAGGGCCAACGTGTCCAGGGACATGGTCGAGCCCCCTGCTCCGCCAGAGCAGCCTCAGGCAGAGCATTCCAACATCACGGTCTGGCTCACCTACAACCCAGGTACAAGGTGGGACAGCGACGACAACGGCTATGAGCATGACACAGGCATAATAGACTTCACCGTGGCAGATACGACCTTTGATTTCGAGGCAGAAGAGGATGGCCTATGCACAAGATGGCAGATAACCTCAGAGGACAGCGAGGAGACAAGTTTCATCTGTTACGGCTCAGAGCGCTGCTGCAGCTTCCTCGGCCTGGAGCCTTCTGGCGATACATGGGATGAACCGTACAACTGCTTCCTTGGCCGGCACGGCGCCACGGAAAGCAATACTGTAGAGGCCCAGGTGGTGTACGTCGGCAGCCTCGGCGAGGTGGAGAACTCCACATGGCAGGAACTCGGAGCCACTTTCGTCGACCCCCCGACCGTGACATCCTTCAGCTATTCATGTGTAGACACCTGCGGCGGTTTCCTAGCACAGCGCAACCTCAGGCTAAGGGTGGACGTAGAGGATGCCTGGCTGAACATATCTGAGATAAGCTATACTTACCTCAAGGAGATCGAAGAGGGGTCCACTCCAGAGCAGCTCATGGCGCAGCTCAACCTCCGCTTCGCAGGTCAAGATGTGATATTTGACAGCCTGAAGAACACAACCTCGGGCTATCAGGTGACCCTGATCGTGCAGGATAAGGCAAGGATCACGCTTTCCGGCTTAGAGAACGCGACAGACATATTTGCCCTGGACCTCGTCGAGCAGGAAGGCGAGGTATACGGCTCGTGGGAGCTGGCCACCCCCATGATCGCGATTGACGCCAGCCAGGCAATGATGAACATCACCCTCCCTAAGTCCAGGTATGTCGATGCCATACTGGCTTGTACAGACTGGGACTTTGAAGCTGAGTCATGCAGTGCATGGCAGACAACAGGCACGGCGTATGAGCAGACTGACGGAACGATCTCATTCTCATCGAGCGGCTACGCCGCCTGGGCCGGAAGGTACTCAGACGCGATCCTCATAGTTGACCATGAGCTCTCGGGCAGCACTGTCAGCTTTTCATTGAACTTGACAAACACATCCAGCTGGATGCCGGTCGAGGATGCGGAATGCAGCCTCACGATAAGCGACGAGACGACTGATATAGACAGTGACGGATCGACCTATTCGGGCAACGCCACCATAAGCGGAGAGCAGGTCCTGGTCTTCAGCTGCGGCTCGCCCAAGATGTCCAGGGACATCACAGAGAGCCTGACTGTCGAGGCTGAGGTGACAGTGTCAGAGAACCTGACTCACAGCAGGATCAGGGTCGGCGAGCCTGTCGTGTGGAGAAGGACGATCAAGGTAGAGAACGTATCCGAAGTGAGGATAGCCATACCGGCTGACATCGAGAACATCACTGTGATCTCAGGCTCACTGGAAGTCGAAGAGGGAAAGATAACTGTCAGGACCGAACACGGCAACCGGTCCCTTGATGACATAAAGGATGGGGCGCATTCTAACAGGCTTTCACGGAAGATCGGGGAGCTCGAGAAGGAATCCGAGACCAATGTCACAGGCCGTGGCCGGCTCAGGCAGGAGATAAGGGCGCTCGAGAGGGAGAAGGACAGGATTACCGGCAATGCTGTCAGGATTACAGGATTCGCGGTCGCGGAGCAGGAAGGGACCGAAGAGAATATCAGTGATGATACACTCGAAGGAGTGGGCTTCGACAATCTCACTGAGGTCATAATCGAGGATCCGCCAGATGAGATAGAGATAATGTTCGAGACGCCTCCCGTCGGGAAGTCCGAGACAGAGCTCGGGGGCATGAGGAAAGAGGTCGTCATCAGCTCGGAATACCATTACGAGGATGTCATAGCATGG